>CAZFQH010000499.1:0-3324 GCA_964520805.1 uncultured Acidobacteriota bacterium
CGAAGTTCCCGCCTGCGATGAAGCCCATGGAGTAGAGGGTCTTCTGGTCGTCGGTCATCGCGGCGGCGCCCTGGGGAGAGGGCGATGCGGTGGCCGCGGGGGCGGTGGCCGGCTTGTTGCAGGCGGCGAGGGTGAGTGCGCAGGCGGCGAGCGACAGCCCGCGGAGAAGTGCTGAGTTCAAGAGGGGATCCTCAAAAATATCGGGAAAAATATCGGGAATGGGTGGCGCTGCGGCGGTTCGAGCGGGCAGGCTGGCCCTGGGCCAGGAAGGCACCTCAGGGGCCGGTCAAGCCGCGAAGCATACTCGTGCGACTAGGTTTTTTCTATCTTCACTTTCGCCACTCGGTTGCGTTCGACGTCGACCACGGTCATCCGATGGCCTTCGAACTCCACGGTTTCCCCACCCTTCGGCACCGAACCGAGCCTCTCCAGCATGAAGCCGCCCACCGTTTCCGCATCGATGTCGACGGGGATCGGGATATCGTGTGATTCACGCAGGAGAGAGTTCGACACCGTCCCCTCGACCACCAGCGCCCCGCCTTTCAGGCGTTCGATCGACTTCTCTTCGCCTTCGTCGTATTCGTCGCGGATTTCGCCGACGATCTCCTCCACCAGGTCCTCAAGAGTGACGATGCCCACGACACTTCCGTGTTCGTTGATCACGAGGGCCATATGCGACCGCTTTTTCTGAAGCTCGCGCAGCAGCTCGCCCACGTTTTTGCTGTCCGGCACCACGTGAACTGGATGCAGGCGCGCCCGGATGTCCACCGCGACGCCGCGTTCGAGAGCCGCGAGAACATCCTTGACGTACAAAACGCCGATCGGGTTGTCGAAGGTGCCCTCGAAAATGGGAATGCGAGAGAACCCGGTCTCCACGATCCGCTTCACCGCCTCTTTGGGGTCGGTGGCGGAGTCGAGCGCGAAGGTCTTGGTGCGCGAAATCATGACGCTGCGAACCGGCATGTCGCGGAACTTGAAAACCCCCTCCAGAAGGCTAGCGTCGCTATGCGACAAAACACCCTGGACCCGCCCTTCCGCGACCATGTGTTCAATATCGTCGGTCGAAACCACCTCGCGAGTCGGACCCTTGAGCCCCAGGATCCTGAGAACCACGCGAGTCGATTCGGTGATGACGCGCAGAGGGCCCCGGCTGAGCTTCGCCACCACCGAAATCGGCAGGGCGACCGCGATGGCAACGGGTACCGCGAAACGAAGGCCGACCGCCTTGGGGACCAGCTCACCGAGCACCATCGAGACGTACACGATCACCGCCGAAACGAAGCCGCTCGCGACGACCGCCTCAGGAGCCCAGTCGAAGACGCCGACCCGCTCAAGCCAGGGTTCGATATGACGACTGGCGAGCCAGCCGCCGCAAACGCCCACCAGCGTCCCGCACACGGTGACGCCGATCTGAACCGTGGCCATGAACCGCTCCGGTTCCTGGCGCAACAGCTCGGCCAGGCGAGCGCCGCGGCTGCCCTCCTCGGCCCGCTTGTGGAGAGCGGCCTTGCGCGCCGAGATAAGGGCTATCTCGGCACCTGCAAAGAACCCATTCCCGATGAGGAGGAAGAAAATCGCCCCGAGGATCAGGGCTATGTCATACATGGAACACGCAGTTTAGCGTCTTTGCGCCGGCGCCTCGGCCGGTGCGGTCCCAGGCTGAGGGCGGGGCGGCTCCTTGCCTCGTCGCGCGAAGGCCTCTGCGACTCTCACCGCCATCGAGTGGGTGTCCGCGTACGAGGTATTCGACACCGCGGCCACGACCACGCCGTACTCTGGAAATGTCATGAAGGAAGTGACCATCCCGCCGAGCAGGTTCCCGTCGTGTCCGATGACCTCTGTTTCCCTGAAGGCGAATGCCACTGGCGCGCGGCTCCAGCCAAGGCCGTAGCCTGTCTCTTGTCCCGAGCGCAGCCGCTGAGACGTCTGGAGGACCTTCACCGTTTGGGGTTGCAGCAACTTCCCGCTGTCGATCCCCATGGCAAAGCGCGCCAGGTCGGTGGGAGTGGATACGAAGACACTCGATCCCGCGTAGCAGGAATACTCGAGGGGCCGCATCGGGTCCGGTCCGTAGCGCGGATCCCCGGCGAACCTCGGGAAGTAGGACGCGGCCTGGCCCTGGGCCGGCACCGTCTTGTACTCCCCTGTCCCCGGGTCGACGATGGCGGCGTCGGGCAAAGTGTCGCCCATCCCCAGGGGACCGAGTATCCGCCTCCCCATGAACGACAGAAAGGGCTCGTTCGCAGCGGCCTCGACCGCGACACTCACCAGGATCCACCCGTAGCTCGAATGGCGATAGTCGGTCCCCGGCTCGAACCTCAGCGAGTCCTTCGCGAAGAACCGCAGGGCGTCCATCGGCCGCGGGCAGTGTTGTGTGAACAGAGGGCCTTCGTCACCCCCGTCGCTTCCGACGCCGGCGACATGCGCCATCAACTGACGCAGGGTCACCGGCCACGGTTTCTCCGGGTACTCAGGCACATATGTCTGGATCTTCTCGTCCAGCTTCAGTCGGCCTTCCTCGATGAGAAGTCCTGCGGCCGCAGACGTCAGTGCGATGGATGCGGTTCCAATCCTGAAGCGCGTCGCGGGCGTGACCTTCGCCTGATTCTCAATGTCGGCAAACCCAAAGCCCTCGGCCCAGACAATGTCGCCGCCCGCGCCGACCGCTACCGAGACCCCCGGCAGGTTCTGCTCGGCGAGGACCGCGCGAATCAACTCCCGACTTTGCTGCGAACTGTCAGCCCACCTGGGCAGCGGGGCTGTCGAGGCCTCGGACGGGACCTTTTCCGCCACCGGGTGCAGCGGCACGGCCGTGGCGTTCATGTACTCCCAAAGCGCGCCCGCCACCAGAAAGGGCAGACTCACCACCAGCCCAAGAAACACCAGCCAGGTCGGAATCCGTTTCTTCTTACCTTCCAATTTCTCGGTCCTTGCTAGCGATATCCGAACAGAGGCGGCAAGACGATGACCACGATCGCCGCCCACACCGCGTAGACGGGCAAATAGTCGGTCTGCCAGCGCTCGAGCGCCGAGAATGAGGCGCGCCCGCGCAGGAACCGGATGGACAGTACGGCGGACCACGAGAGATTGACCAGAAGGATCAGGTTTTCGCCGAGGGCGGCGACCCGGTTGGGGCTGAATCCAAACTCGGAAATCCGAGCGGCGATAGCCCACAAGGCGACCACAACCGCCCCTGCCGCGCCGCAGGGCAGAAGCCACCTCTGAACGAAGGGCTCGGCATTGATGCCGATCGCCTCGAAGACCATCAAGGTGAACCCGGTGAGAACGCCGCCACCGAGAGCGATCAGCACGTAGTAGATGAAG
>CAZFQH010000500.1:0-3321 GCA_964520805.1 uncultured Acidobacteriota bacterium
GGGCGGCCCTCGTGGCCGCCCTGCGAGATCGGAACGGCCGGGCACCCACAAGGGTGTCCCTACGCTTCGGGGGAAGGGCCCCCCCCTTGCCCCAGAGGCCAGGCTGTCGCGATCTCGGTGCTGCGGCGGACCCACAGCCCTCTA
Organism: uncultured Acidobacteriota bacterium; assembly: GCA_964520805.1. Taxonomy (GTDB): domain Bacteria; phylum Acidobacteriota; class Vicinamibacteria; order Fen-336; family JAGNNV01; genus JAGNNV01. The sequence continues at coordinate 145 of CAZFQH010000500.1, forward strand.
ACGCAGGCGAGGAGGACGGATTGTCATCTTGGTCCCGAGCGTCGAGGCAATCTGATCCGACACCCGCCGCTCGGACTCTGGAGAGAACGAGCCAGGAGGGGCTTCGATCGCGCGATAGCCGCGCAGTTGAAGGGGCCCGTCCCCTACCGCCCGGGCGATCGACGTAGCCGCGAAGTAGATATCGGTGCGATTGTTGAGGTCGTCGCCTGCGAGTGGCAGGAGCGAAAGCACTGACGAACCCGCGGACACGAGGCCCACATAGTCGCCGACGAACGCCCCCGGCGCGGTTGGCGCGTTTGCGAGGTTGAACGGCCCCGCGATCCGGGTCTCCGACCAGTTACGACCGTCGAGGGACCTTGTGAGCCAGTATTGCGCGGGGAGAGGCGCTTGGTCCGTGGTGTTCGCGCGCAGGTCGAAGTAGCCGACCGTGATCATCCCGTCGTTCGCAACCTGCGGCTGGGGCGTGAACGCCGCGAAGTTGGGCGCGCCGTTGATCTGAACCGGGTCGGACCAGTTGAGCCCTCCGTCGCGCGACTGCGAGAAGGCAATCCCGTCGCGGGCTCCGTTCGAGAAGCGGCTGTCCTGCCACGTCACGACGATCACTCCCGGCCCGGCCGCGGCATGCATCAGCAAAGCGCCGTCCCGGATTTGGGCGCCGGTATCTGGATCGCGGGTTCCAACCGTCAACGAGCGGCTGATCGTGACGGGAGATCCCCACGTCCGGCCGCGATCGGACGATCGCAGAAACACGACCGACGACTGGTTCTGACTCCCCACGGCCTCGATCTGAGTGAAAAAGTACAGCACGTCCCCTTCCGGGGTAACCACCACCTCGGCCCCGATGATCTGCGAGGTGCGTCCGGGGTCGTGGATGGCACGCGCGGTTTCCCAGGTGAGGCCGGTGTCGGTACTACGGGCGAAGTAGGCAGGGCCACCCGCGTTCTGCTGTAAACGGTCCCAGGCCGCGTAGACGAGGTTCGCATCGAAGGGATCCGCGGTCATCGAGTTCTTGTCGTTGAAGAAGGGTGTGGTGTCCTGGATCAGGGTGATCGGGGCGGACCAGGTGACCCCGCCGTCCGCGGACCGCGCGACCTGCATGGCGCTCAACGAACCCGGGGCGAAAACGGATCCCGTGATGCTGAGCGACATCATCTGGGCGATGCCCGTGGGGCCGATGGTGATCCAGGGATCTGAAGCGCGTTCGAACGGACCACCCGCGCATCGCGAGAAGGGAAGCGCGCGTCGTGCCCAGTTAGCACCGCCATCCTGTGATGCCGCAGTGACGAGACCGCGGGCTCCGCCATTCGACCAACGGTCCTGTTGCCACGTGGCCAGGAGGTTCAAGGGACGAGCAGGATTGATGGCGAGATGCGGTTCCACCTCCGCGCCGACGAAGACGGTTCCTGATTCGTTCCGTCCGCAAGTGGAATCGAACGTCGCTTCGACCGCCGAGACACGGATTCCGGTATTCGTCGTCGCGGTGGTTTGAGGTGCGGCGCTCGGGCCCGGGGTGGCTCCTCCTCCGCAGGATGAAGTGACAAGAAAGGTGAGTGCGCTGGCCGCCGACCACCGGACGCGAGACAAAGTATGCATGGTGGTTGGGAAACATACTCCGCAACGGAGGATCGCAAGAATTCAAGCCGTTGAACGCAGCAGAGGATGGGTCGCTTCGACAGTCAAGCCGCAGGATGCGCTCAGCGTGAAGCTGCAGCGACCACTTGGTTTGGGTGCGGGTGGCTGAGTCCTTCAACGCTCCGCATTTCCACACGCGTTTTGCTTTCCCCTCCCGTATGCTGACCGAACGTCCCCACCCACCCACCGAAGGAGTCCCGATGCGAAAGCCTCATCTCACCACCCCCTCCGTTCGCGCTCGTATCTTCGCCATGTTCCTGGTGAGTTGCGCGAGCGTGTCCCTGGTGCGGGCGCAAACGCCGGTTGCCTTACCGGACATCACGGGCTCGAAGTTTGAGCGCCCGACCGCAGGCGATGACTACATCAAGCGCGAAGTCATGATTCCGATGCGCGACGGCGTGAAGCTCTTCACGTCGATCGTCATCCCCAAGGGGGCGAAGAACGCGCCGGTGATCATGACCCGCACGCCCTACAACGCGGCCGGTCGCACCACCCGCACTCGCTCTACAAGGATGCTCGATACGTTGCCGCAGGGCGACGAGGTGTTCGTGGCGGACGGTTACATCCGCATCTTCCAGGATGTTCGCGGCAAGTACGGTTCGGAAGGGGAGTACCTGATGACGCGCCCGCTGCGCGGACCGCTCAATCCCACTCCTGTAGATCACTCGACCGACGCCTACGACACCATCGAGTGGCTGGTGAAGAACCTGCCCGAGTCGAACGGTCGCATCGGCATGCTCGGAAGCTCCTACGAAGGCTTCACGGTGGCGATGGCCCTTGTGAATCCGCACCCCGCTTTGAAGGCGGCGGCGCCCATGAGTCCCATGATCGACGGCTGGATGGGGGACGACTGGTTTCACTTCGGCGCCTTCCGACAGCCGAACTTCGACTTCTTCACCGGGCAGAACACGGCTCGAGGCGCGGGCGTCGGTCCGGTGGTGCGCGAGGGCTACGACGACTATGAGAACTTTCGCCGCGCAGGTTCAGCCGGCGACTACGCAAAGGCGGCCGGCCTCGATGTCCTTCCCTACTGGCGCAAGATCTCCGAGCATCCTTCGTACGACGAGTTCTGGCAGCACCAGGCGCTCGACAAGATTCTCGGCGCGCAGCCTCTTTCCGTGCCCACGATGTGGATTCAGGGGATCTTTGATCAGGAGGACATGTGGGGTGGCGTGCACGCCTGGGCCGCGGTGGAGCCGAAGGATGTCGCGAACGACAAGAACTTTCTGGTGCTCGGCCCATGGCGTCACAGCGGCATGAACTATGACGGGTCGACGCTGGGGCCGTTTAAGTGGGAAGGCGACACCGCCCTCCAGTTCCGTCGTGACGTCCTGAAGCCCTTCTTCGATCAATACCTCAAGCCGGGCGCTCCCCGGCCCGAGACGCCGCCGGTCTTCATCTACAACACCGGCTGGAATCGATGGGACCGCCTCAAGTCCTGGCCGGCTTCCTGCGAACGCGGCTGTGCCTCCGTCTCGAAGCCGATCTACCTGACTCCGGGCTATGGCCTCAGCTTCGCCGCCCCCACCGTGCGCGACCTGAAGT
>CAZFQH010000501.1:0-3320 GCA_964520805.1 uncultured Acidobacteriota bacterium
TTGAGGCATCGCGCCAGTCTCAAAGGGCACCCACGAGGGGTGCCCCTACACTTTGGATCACAACACCCGTTCGCTCCTACCCTTGGTGGTTCTCACGGCGCGCGGACGGTTCCTTGAAACACCACGTCGGTTCCATAACCGTAGGGGCGGCCGGCCGCCCTTCAGGCATCGCGCCATCCTCGAAGAGCAACCACAGGGGATTTAGGCCTTAGGAGCGCCGAGGTGGGCCGCTGCGGCCTCGTCCTCCGCCTCCGCCGCCCGAACCCGGCCGGCGGCCTCGTCCGCCAGAGTACGGCCTCGGGGACGAGGCATCCGCGGCGTCGGCGGCGGCATCCGCGGCCTTCGCCGCTTCCTCCTCAGGGTCAATCTCGATCGGAATCACAACCTTGCGTTTCTCATCGCGCCAGACCTCGAGCAGCGAGGCCACGAGGTGACGCCGATCGTCCCGGGTCAGAAGAATATCGGTCAGAGCCAGGGCGTCGGGCGAACCGTCGCGCTCCTTGAGGATCAGGTCCAGCACCCTTTCCGCAGTGCGCCTGGTGACGTCATCCGAGGATGGCGGGCGAAGCTCCTTCACCTCGATGTGATACCGCTTCACCAGGCGGTTGTAGTTCATGATGTCGTGGGCCGACAGCAGACTGATGGCTCGACCGGACTTCCCGATACGGCCGGTTCGGCCCGCGCGGTGGATGTACTGCTCGGGTGAATCGGGCGTTGAGAAAATGAAGACATGCGACACATCATCGACGTCGATCCCGCGCGACGCCACGTCGGTGGTGGCGAGGACCTTGATCCGGCCTTCTCGATAGGCCTTCAGGACCCGCTCGCGTTTGCTCTGGGACAGGTCGGACGACAACATCTCTGAAGGAAGCCCGCGCTTGCGGAGGAACTCATGGACCTGGCGGGTCTCCTCGCGGGTATTGCAAAAGACCATGGCCGAGGTCGGCTCCTCCCATAGCAGGAGATCGTAGAGAGTCTGCTCTTTTCGCATCCGCGGCACGATGCAGTAGACATGCTCGACGTCCGTGACGTAGACCTTGTCCTCAGAGAGCAGCAGCCACTGCGGCTCCTTGAGGAAGTTGTAGATCAGGTGCTTGATCGATGCGGGAATGGTGGCGGAGAACAGCAGGGTCTGCCGCTCCTCGGGCACGAAGGCCACGATCTTCTGCATCTCCTCGGCGAAACCCATGTCGAGCATCCGGTCGGCTTCATCGAGGATAAAGATCTTCAGGTTCTTGAGATCGAGCGTGCCCCGGCGCAGATGGTCGAGCACGCGGCCCGGTGTCCCTGCGATGAGTTGAACCCCCGACACGAGCAGATCCACCTGCCGGTCCATCGAATCGCCGCCGTAGATGGCGGCCACGCGGATGCCGCGCCCCTTGCCGATCGCTGCCAGTTCGTCTGCTACCTGCACCGCGAGTTCGCGGGTCGGTGCGAGGACCACGCCCTGCACACCCCTGATCGATAGATCCACCTTCTCCACCAGGGGGATACCGAAAGCCGCGGTTTTCCCGGTGCCGGTGCGCGACTGCACCACCAGATCCTGGCCCTTGAGTGCCGGAGGAATGGTCTCGGCCTGGCAGGGGGTCGGGTGATCGTAGCCCTTCTGGATGAGGGCTTCGAGGGTGGGCTGGGAAATCCCCAGACTGCGGAAAGTGGCGGAAACAGGCGTCATGTGACCTTGATTATCGCCCGCTTCAACGATTCGCGCGCCACGGAGGGTTTTTCAGTGGTTCCAAGGCTCGGAACGCCTCACAGGCGTAGACGGGCTGGGGCGGGTATCGCTTCAGCACCGGACACTGAATGAAGACCGCGCCCTTGTCCGTGCGAACGAACCTCGGCGGAGCCGCGCAGTGGTGGCACAGACTCGTGGGAAAGGGCAGATTCCGAGGGGAGGCGTCGCCTTCATCGTTCGAGTCGGGCATGCGACTGAGGTTATTCCAAACGCTTCTTGTAGGGGCGCAACGCCACCGGGCGTTCCCAAAGCACGTCGACTTGGGCGAGAATCACGACCTCCGCCTCCCTTGAACAAAGCGCGGCGGTCGTCGTTTATTACTTCAGCGAGCTCCCATGGGGACGGTGTGCGTGCCCCTGGCCTCGCCCAATCCAAAAAAACCAAGAGAACCCGAGGAGACCGCCCCATGAGCCGGATGGACGTCATCGACTACACGATTTATGGCGAAGACATGCAGTTCGTCGAAATCGGGCTGGATCCGGGCGAGGCGTCGGTGGCGGAGGCCGGCGGCATGATGTACATGGAGGACGGCATAGAGATGGAGACCATCTTCGGGGACGGTTCGAACCAGGGCGGCGGCGGTTTCCTGGGCGCGCTCATGGGTGCGGGGAAGCGACTGCTCACCGGCGAGTCTCTCTTCATGACGATCTTCGTCAACAAGGGCCCGGGAAAGAAGAAGGTCGCGTTTGGGGCGCCGTATCCCGGCACCATCGTCCCCGTGAATCTTTCCCAGGTGGGTGGGGAACTCATCTCCCAGAAGGACTCGTTCCTCTGCGCGGCCAAAGGCGTCTCCATAGGCATCGCCTTCCAGAAGAAGCTCGGGGCCGGATTCTTCGGCGGTGAGGGCTTCATCATGCAGCGATTGCAGGGCGATGGCCTGGCCTTCGTGCACGCGGGCGGCAAGCTCCACGAGCGAACCCTCGCACCGGGAGAACTTCTACGCGTGGATACGGGCTGCATCGTGGCCTTCCAACCCACGGTCGACTACGACATCCAGTTCGTGGGGAAAGTGAAGTCGGCCCTGTTCGGCGGCGAGGGTCTGTTCTTCGCCACGCTCCGCGGCCCGGGCAGGATCTGGCTTCAGTCCCTTCCCCTCTCGCGGATGGCCAACCGCATCGTCGGCGCCTCGAGGATGGCCGGCGGCGGCGGACGGGAAGAGGGCTCGATCCTGGGCTCCGTGGGCGGCCTGCTCAACGGGGACAACAGGTAGCTGCTAGGGCGCCACGGGCGGCACCAACCCGGAATCCGTTCCCGGATGCTCCACCCGGATCTCGGCCTGCTCAATCCGCTCGAATAGCCGCCGCTCGCGGACCAGGGGCCACCAGTCGTAGAGGAGAAGATCCAGCGGACGCCACATCGCCACCCAGCCCGTGATGACCAGACCCTCGCGCACGATCTCGCGCAAGGTCCCCTCGGGCAACGATCGGCTGAGTTCGGCAAGGAAAAGAAAGAACGTCAGCAGCACAAGCCCCAGCCCGAGCACCATCTGGCCCTGCTTTACGTGCGGCCGAATCCGGCGTCTGATGCGGGCGATCTCGGCTTCGAAGAACCCATGGACCGCCTCCCGGATGGTGCTGGTCGAGAT
>CAZFQH010000502.1:0-3315 GCA_964520805.1 uncultured Acidobacteriota bacterium
GGCTGTCACTAGTCCGGCCCACGCTCTGGTACGCTGCGCGACCTCATGAAGCGAGCCAGGGCGGCCACAAGGGCCGCCCCTACAATCACGGGCAGGCAGCGGTTGGCGCCCCTGCGCCTCTGTCTGCCGCGCAGTGCTTCACGGACCGCCTCGTAGCCCCGAAGCGTAGGTTCCCGCTCGTTGGCAAGCTGCATCTGCCGCGCAGTGCTTCACGGACCGCCTCGTAGCCCCGAAGCGTAGGGGCACCCCTTGTGGGTGCCCGGTTCGTTCCGACCACTCGCAGGGCTGTCACTAGTCCGGCCCACGCTCTGGTACGCTGCGCGACCTCATGAAGCGAGTGCGTGTTCGTGTTCAGCCTCATCCCTATGACGTCGTCGTGGGCGAGGGGGCGCTCGGGTCAAAACACCTCCGAGCGGTTCTCGGATCGTCGTCCTCCCACGGAGTCGTGGTGTCGTCGCGTGAAGTCATGAAGCGGCACGGTGCGACCCTGCTCGCAGTCTTGCCCGAAGCCGGGTTCGATGTCCGGGCCGTCATCGAACTCCCAGACGGTGAGAAGGCAAAGACGGTTAAGGAGTGGGAGCGGTCGTTGAACGCCATGGTCAGGACGCGCCTGGATCGATCGGGCTTCTTGATCGGTTTCGGAGGCGGGACGATCGGCGACGCCGCCGGGTTCGCAGCCGCGACCTTCATGCGAGGCGTGCGCGCGATCCAGATCCCCACCACACTGCTGTCGATGGTCGACAGCAGTGTAGGGGGAAAGACCGGTCTCAATCTTGCAGCGGGAAAAAACCTGGTCGGTTCCTTCCATCAGCCAAGCCTGGTCCTCGCAGACTTGCGCTTCCTCAAGACCCTGCCCGAGCGGGAACGCCGGAGCGGGGTCTACGAAATCCTGAAATGCGCTCTTCTTCGAAGCGAACCGCTCCTTCGGCTGCTGGAGCGGACCGCGGGCCTCAAAACTGCCACCTCGCGAGAAGTGGCGGAGGCCATCCACTCTGCGGTTCGGATCAAGGCCCGGATTGTGGAAAGCGACGAGCGGGAGAGCGGGGACCGGGCGTTGCTGAATCTAGGGCACGCGCTTGGCCACGCCCTCGAAGCCGCCACCGCCTATCGGCGATTCACGCATGGCGAGGCCATCGGCTATGGAATGGAGTTCGTTGCCGATCTCGGCGAAGCCCTCGAACTCACGCCCCCGCCGGTGGCCACCCGGATTCGAAAGGCGGTCGGCGCCATCGGTCCGCGTCGCACCGTGCCACGGGCTGCGGTCGCTCGGGCCGGCGTGGCCCTGCTGGGCGATAAAAAACGACGCGGCCTCAAGATTCGCGAGATCCTGATCCGGGACATCGCCCGGCCCGAGTTTCGAGATCTGGAAGCCACGGCGCTCAAGCAGCTCGCCGAGGCCTGGCTCCGGGCCGGAGATGGCCCGCACCGACCCTCCGGCAGATCGCCCTTCCTGTCATCGTAGGCTGGGCCGCGGCCCTGTGGGTGCCCTGTCGTTCTCTGTCGCAGGCTCGCAGCCGATGCTACCGAATGGCGTTCTGCTTTGAAACTCAGTTGGTCTTGACGCAGGTACACTGCTTGACCGAGGTCGTGGCGACGTTTTTCACGTCCATTCCCGGCTTCGCGTGATACGAGACCTGCGTGGCCGTCTTTTTGCCCCCTTCGGTCTCAAACTCAGCTTCCTTCTTGTCGAGTACCGTCGTGCCCTTGGAGTCCAGTTGCACTACGTATTCGAAGATACCTCGTGTGTTGTCACAGCCAGGCGCCGAGATATCGAAGATGATGTCCCATGTAGATTCGCCTTTCGGACTCTCCGCGATCGTCCGCTTGGTGACGGAGGCGTTGCAAGGTTTGGGCCTCCGCGATAGGAGCGGCGACCAGTACGCCGAGGGCCATGCCCACGGTCAGTTGAGTCAGTTTGATGATTTTCTTCTCCTTGGATTTTTCCGGGAATCTTTCCGGCTCTTTGCTGACGGGTCTACGAAGGCCCCATGAGCAGGGTTAGAGCGGCCTTCTGCACGTGCAGCCGGTTTCCGGCCTGCTGGAATACGACTGACTGGGTCCCATCCATGACCTCGTCGGTCACTTCCAGGCCGCGGTGGGCGGGCAGGCAGTGCATGAAAATGGCGTCATCGGCGGCCCCTGCCATCAAGGCGGCGTCAACCGCGAAGCCTGCGAAGGCTTCACGTCTTTCAGCGTCCTGGGCTTCCTGGCCCATGGACGTCCACACGTCGGTGTAAACCGCACGCGCGCCCTCTACGGCCTTCCGGGGGTCGTTCATGAGCTTGGCGGGCACGGTCCCCATCTTCGCGGCGTCACGCGCCGTGCTTTTGGTGATGAGGGGGTTGGGCTCAAAGCCTTTGGGCGTCGCTACCACCATCTCCACGCCAAGGCGCGCGGCCCCGATGAGCAACTCGTGGCACACGTTATTGCCATCCCCGACGTAGGCGACCTTGAGGCCGGCGAGCGACCCGAAACGCTCGCGCAGAGTGAAGAAGTCGGCGAGCGCCTGACAAGGGTGAAGGAGGTCGGAGAGGCCGTTGATCACAGGCTTCGATCCGAACTTCGCCAGGTCGAGCACGTCCTGGTGGGCAAAAACCCGGGCCATGATGGCGTCCGCGAAAGTGGAGAGCACGCGCGCGGTGTCGGCCACCGACTCTCCGACGCTCAGGTGAATCTCGTCGTGGTTGAGGACCACGGCAAGGCCACCCAGCTGAAACATCCCGACCTCAAACGACACCCGCGTGCGCGTGGAAGGCTTCTGGAAGATCATGGCCAGGGTTTTGCCGAGAAGGGCTTGTTTGAAGGCGGCCGGGTCCGCCTTCATTTGCTCGGCCAAAGCGAAGATCTCGCTGATGTCGTCCCGCGAGTAGTCTTTCAAGGAGATGAGATGTTTCGGTTTCATGAGGGCAAGCCTTCTCTGAAGTATAGGGCGAAGATGAGTCCCAACTTGTGATCTACGGCATTCTGCTGGCCGCCGGCATCGGGCAAAGGATCGGCATGCCCAAAGCGCTTCTGACCCTGGGGGGACTCACCTTCCACGAAAGGGGCCGACGGGCCTTCGCCGCCGCCGGCATCGAGGTGGTGGTGGTGGCAAACCCCGTGGTGGCCGAAGCACTGCCGGCACCCCAGGCGAGGGAACATCGCGTCATCAACCTCCAACCGGACGAGGGAGGTATGTTCGGCTCGGTCAGGCAGGGGTTGGCTCACGCTTTGGTCCTCGGTGCCACCGGTGCGATTCTGCTTCCGGTCGATCATCCTCTGGTGGCGAGTGATGACATTCGCCTGCTCCAGTCCGAGCTCGCCGCGGGGGCGGCC
>CAZFQH010000503.1:0-3314 GCA_964520805.1 uncultured Acidobacteriota bacterium
CATCACGTCGTGAAAATGGTCCGCGCCGGTGGGCGAGAAGGCGCTGTGCTCCTGCCCATCGTCGCGGATGCGCTGGCGGCAGACATTGATATGCCATGGTAGACTCGTGGTGGGCTTATGGCCGATGACCTGATGCAGCGGATCGTTCTCATCCTGCGTGACGGGAATGCGAATCTCGACGGTCCAGTGATCGTCCGCGACGTGCGTCGCCACCTCGGCCTGCGAGTCCCAACTGAACCAGGCATTCCGCGCCGCCGAGCGATCCATGTCCGCGATCGCTCCCGATGGACTGACGGCGATCTGGTAATACGAACGCGCCTCCGTTTCGAGCAGGATCTCGACCGTATCCCCATACCACATTGCGGAGTCGTCCTTCCTCGTTGTGCCAATGTTGAGCTTCTCGCCGGGCTGCTCGTCGCAGCGGATCGCAAAGTAGAGATCGTTGCCCTTCCATACGGATTTGACCGTGGTGCCAAAGAAGGGCTGGCGTCCGGTTTGAAGTTCATGCATCCGCCTGGTGGAGGCCCAAGGGCAGTTGATCCACGCCTCCTCGTCGAGCTTGCCATCGATCACGATCTTTTCGTGCGGGTCACCCACGAGCTGAAGCACCGGCACCGGGCCGCGCTTCTTTCCGAGCTGAGTGCTTTTGTTGCGCAGGCTTTTGAGGAAGTCGTCGATGAACGCGATGCGTTGGCCGTGGATGGATGCGGCATCGGCCTTTGACTTCGCTTTGTCAAAGAGCGCGAGCAGGGTGTCGGCCTTGTCCTTCTCCTTCTCGGCCTCCCGCCAGTTGGCTTCGCAGTATTCGAAGAAGGCGAGCATCTCCTTCTCCGCAGGACCGTAGAAAAGTCGGCAATATTCGCGGAACATCGCGTCCACATCCGCATCCTTGCCGCCCCAATACATGCGTTGGGTGAAGTAGATGAGGAAGTGATTGAAGCCTATGCCGACCTTCTCGAAGTCCTGCCGCACGGTGAGCCAGATGTCTTCGCCCTGCGACATGCCCTTCGTGGCATTGATCCCGGCACCGAGCGTGTGCGGCGCAAAAAACGGCAGATACCAGCCGCGATCGGTGAAGGGATAGTTCTCGAAGATGATGATCGGATGGCTCGTCTTCGCGGCCCAGGCCTCGCGCAGCTTGCGGTTCTCCTCCACGTCCAGCGGCTTGTCACTGAGCGGACGCCGGCCACCGACGATGGACACGACGACATTGGGCTCCAGCTTGTCAATCTTCAGCGGCGGCAGCGTATAGACCCCGTAGGCGCAGTTGATGACTTTCCCATTCGGATGCGTCTTGCGGACTTCCTTCGCGACGCGATTCACAAAGTCCCACACATAGTCGGAGAGCAGGCCGCGATTGTCGCGCTCCGGCGAGTCCTTGCCCTTGCAGAGATCGCACTGACAGATCGCGGTATAACCATCGGGCGGCATCACCGAGACCATGTCCACTTTGAAATGGTCGAGCTGCGCGCGGACATAGCGCACGGTTTCGCGGAAGAGTTCGTCGTTCGAGTAGCAGAGTTGGTTGTTCGCATGAAGATCGAAGCGCCGCTTGCCGCCGTAGAGCGCAAACCAATCAGGATGCGCAGCAAAGACTGCTTCGTGCGCCGTCATCGAATCCATGCCATGCGCGGCCTCGATACCGTAGGGATCGCGCAAGCCGAGTCGCATCGCCCACATGGCCAGATTCGTGCCGTAAACACCGAAGCGCACATTGAAGCGACGGATGGGAAAGTCGGGTCGCACCGTCTCATCCATCTTTGGCAAGGCGATCGTCTTCATCGAAGGCACCACTTCGCCAACCTCACCCGGCATATACCAGCGCACGCCGAGGCCATGCAGGAAGCCGCACACGGCATTGAAGGAACCGCGCTCGTCCTCGGCCCACAGTTCCATCGGCTTCGGCTTGGATTCGCCGCGCTGTTCATCGGGGAGGCCGGTCTCGCCGGGCAAAGTGAGGCGATTCTTCCAGATGAGCACATTCGGCAGGCCCCACAGCGCGCCCGTGATCTGATTCCACTCGGCTTGAGCCTTGCCACTCACGATCTCCGCGTTGTTCTTCGCCCACGGCTCGATCGGTGCGAACTCCGTATCCCCTCCGATGAGCGTGAGCGAATGCTCGCCCGACACGATGCGATAGGCGCCGTCCTTCAAGCCCTCCGCCGTGATCTTCAGCGCATCCGTGTGCGCACTGCGACCGACGAATATCTTTACCGCGTTCCCGCTCGGCGTCGTGACGATGGGCAGATGTGCTCCGCTGATTTTCTCCACGTAGTTCTGCAACTCCTGCGCCGCGAGCCGGGCCGAGCGCTGAGGTTTGTCGCTGATGACGATCTCGGCGCGCGGCTGGCCATTTTCGACGATGGAGGTGTCGGCGGCGTGGAGGGAGACCAGTGGCGTGAGCAATAGGGCTGTGAGGAGTGTGAGGGTGTGTTTCATGGTTCTGAATTCAGTGTCTGGTTCGAGGGTTTTGCCGGCACATCAGCCACCGACAGGCGCACATGCCGTGCGCGGGGGAAGTTCCAGCTCTTTGGCACGTCGTGATAGCCGATCCACAAGTCACCGGGTTCGATCTCGATGACGAAAGGATAGGATGCCTTGCCCACCGCGAGGAGCGTGGAGGGAGTCCACGTTTTTCCTTCATCGGCGGAGAAGGCGAGGTGCAGCTTTCTGCGGCCATCTGCTTTTCGACTCCACACGAGCGCGATGCGGCCATCGGTGAGGCGGGTGAGATGACCGGGCGCGGAGGTGGCATCAATGTGGGTGGCTTTGGCCTCGGACCAAGTCTTGCCACCATCGGACGAAAAGGATTCCCAAAAGAAGCCGCGTGTCGTGCGGATGAGCATCCAGACGCGGCCATCCTCGAGTTCGATGACGCAGGGTTCCAGCGCGCCCTCGTGGTCGCCTGCGCCGCCGATGTCGATGGCGTTGCCGAGGCTCCAGGTCTTGCCGCCGTCGGCGGACACCGAGGCGTGGCTCACGAGCCGGCCGGGATCATTCACATAATGTGAGAACGGCACGATGAGATGCCCGTCGCGTGTCTCGATCGCTCCGTTGCTCGCGCCGGTGTAGCCTTTGAAAATCATCTGCGGCTCGCTCCACGTCGCGCCGTTGTCGCTGCTGCGCGTCGTCCACAGGTCGCTTTGCGTATCGTCCGTGGGATTGACGCCTTTCCAGTTCCACTTCTTGAAGCCGAGGTAGAAGACGTGAATCACGCCATCGCGCGCGGTGATTACGGAGGGATGCGACGGCTGGCAGTCGGGACGTCGCGCGATGACTTGCTCGGGCGACCAAGTCTTGCCGCCGTCCTTCGT
>CAZFQH010000504.1:0-1956 GCA_964520805.1 uncultured Acidobacteriota bacterium
GCGTCGTTTGTGGGCGGGTTCTGCCAGGAGAAAAGCCAGGGGGGGGCCAGGACCACGCACGCATATACCGCCCGCCGCACTCCTTCAAGGAGGGTTGGGCGCAGGGAAGCGATCACCGATTCCAGATCGTCGGTTGTCGTCGCGGGTTCGCCGGCAACCGGCGTCCATTGCCGCCAGGCGATCGAGCCCTCGCTGCCCTTGAACCACCCGCCACTCTGAGGGGAACGAGGTGGGGAGTTAAGAAGTCGGGCCACCTCCTTCAGGTAAACCGCCAGATCGATCTGTTCGAAGCAGCCCGCACGACACAAGGCGCGGTGGCGCGCCGCCCGCGACTGGAGATGGCTTTCCATTTCGGTGATCAGCCCCTGCGTTTCCGGCAGATCGGGGCTTAGGTCGAGATTAAGGAGGGAGGCCATGGCCTTTACGTTGCTCTTCATCCGCCTTCGTGCTTCGTCGAGGGCGGAGGTCGGTCGGTCTTCGAAGGATTCAGACCGCAGTGCCCGTTCCCGATGTCTCGGCCGAGACGTTGGGCGCCGCAGGTCCGAGTAGGTCGACCGCAGGCCGACCGTGGGGGACGGGAGGTGGTGGGAGGAGGAGGTGGACATCGAGGTTCTCCTGTTGTTACCTATCAGTTGCTGTGGAGCGTCTTGAGCGTCGCGCGGATGTCGAGGCGCGGGGTGGCCCGGCCATTCCGGCTGTCCGTGATCTGAACGCCCGTCTGCCGCAGGGCCTGGTTGAAGCGGGTCTCCGCGAGGTCACTCGTCCGGGCGGACCGGGTGAACGCGGGGCTCTGGTGGAGGGCCACCACGACTCCAACAGGGGCTTCGACCGAACGCCCTACGCTGGACTCAGCCAACAGGCTTCGGATCGAGGGCTCCTGAGTTGCGAAGGCGGCGGTGCCGAGGGCCTGGAGCGCGGCGGCGGCGATCGTGATTCGCTTGCTCATGATCCGCTATGGAGTGCAAGAGGACAACCACAGTTAAGTAATTATTAATAATAGCTTTATACATATATGAAGACGGAAGATATGACCGATATAGGTAATTGATACCGGCTCGACTGCGTGATCCCTGACCTACAGGGGGTGGTCAGGCGGAAATCACCGTGGCCCCCCATTTCCAAACGGCAGCGGTTCGCGGCGAAGCAGTCTCTTGCGAGATGAGGACTACAATTCAGGCGATGTCAGGCGACTCCCCGGGGGCCGGCCGTGTCCTGGTCGTGGACGACGACGAGGCGCTGGCCGAGATGATTTCGATTGCGCTGGGGGAATCAGGCTGCGACGTCGCCGTCGCGGGCAGCGTCGCTGCCGCTTTCGCACTTCTGGCGAGCCGGGAGTTTGATGTGGCGCTACTCGACCTGCATCTCCCCGACGGCACCGGCTCCGAAGTCCTCAGAAAGCTGGGGGATGAAGGGGTTGCGACCGAAACCATCGTCCTCACCGGCAGTCGCGACATCGCGGTCGCCATTGAGGTCATGAAGCTCGGGGCGTCCGACTATCTGGTCAAGCCCACCCCCATCGCCGATCTGGAGATCGCGGTGGCCCAGGCCCTCGAGCGGCATCGTCTGCGGGCCGAGAACCGGACCTTGCGGGTTCGCCTCGAGCGACACGAGTCGCACGCCGCCATCGTTACCGAGGACCCAGGGTTCCGTGAGGTAATCGCGAGCCTCGCCCAGGTGGGTCCCTCCGATCTGCCCGTTCTGGTCCAGGGTGAAAGCGGCACGGGAAAGGAACTGATCGCCCGCGCGGTCCACGACTCTTCGTCGCGCAAGAACGGGCCGTTCGTGGCCATCAACTGCTCGGCCGTGCCCGACAATCTCCTGGAAAGCGAACTCTTCGGTTTTGAACGCGGGGCCTTCACGGGTGCCGCGGCCCGAAAGCTCGGTCTCTTTGAAGTGGCGGATCGTGGCACCTTGTTCCTCGACGAACTGGGCGACGTGAGTGCCGCGGTGCAGGCG
>CAZFQH010000504.1:1966-2259 GCA_964520805.1 uncultured Acidobacteriota bacterium
TCTTCCGCCTGGGGTCGACGCGCGCCATTCGGTCGGACGTGCGCGTGGTGGCCGCCACCAACAAGGATCTGGCCGATCTCATGGCCAGCGGAGCCTTCCGCGAGGACCTCTATTACCGGATCAACGGCGTGACCCTGCGTCTGCCCCCGCTTCGCGACCGGCCGGGGGATGTGCTTCCGCTAGCCCTCCACTTCATGCGGATCCATGGCATCAAACGAGGGCTCTCGGCCCGAGCGCTCGCCGCCCTCAAAGCCTATAGGTGGCCGGGCAACGTGCGCGAGCTGCAGATGGTT
>CAZFQH010000504.1:2269-3313 GCA_964520805.1 uncultured Acidobacteriota bacterium
CACTCCGCCGCGCCGGATCACCATCTGCAGCCCGCGCACTTTGCCCGGCCACCTATAGGCTTTGAGGGCGGCGTGTTTCCGGACGGCCTGACTCTGGCGCAACTGGAGGATCGCTACATTCGGAAAGTACTCGCCGAGTGCCATGGGCATCGCGCGCGCGCCGCGGCCCGGCTGGGCATCAGCGTGAAGACGCTCTACAACAAGATTGGACCGGAACGTCCCCGCGAAAAGTCCGAGGTGTAGCTTTCGCCCCATTGGCTTGTTGGAATGGTCGGCGCACGTCTTTAGGTCCTGAATGTCCGGCGAGGTTAGCAGCCCGTGGCGAAAGTCCCTCCGCGTCGAAAGCGGATCCTTTTCCGCAGAGCTCCGCGTTGCAACCAGATCGCCTCTCTCCGACCGCACTGGAGTTGATGAATCAGCCGAGCAATGAACTGTTGTTCAGTGCGGCTAGTTTGTGGGAAATCGCGATCAAGAGTGGGCTGGGACGCGCAGACTTCCAGATGGAACCACGCGTTCTGCGCCGCGCCCTACTCGACAACGGCTACGGTGAAGTGCCCATAACCAGCGAACACGCGGTCGCTGTGGACTCTTTGCCCCCATCCACAAGGATCCCTTCGATCGCATCCTGGTAGCACAAGCTCAGGTGGAGGGAATCACACTGCTTACGTCCGACCCATGGGTGGCGAAGTACCCCGGCCCGGTGCGCGCAGTCTGATCCACCCCATCTTTGTATTTGGGCGGTGAGTCAGGGTTGGACCACGGTTCTCAAGGAATCATCAAGCCGAAGGGTCTGCGGCCGGGCGCAGCAGGCTCAAGGCTTTGACTGCCAGTTCGATGGGCAGGAAGGGTTTCGCGATCAGATCGTTTCCTCCAACCTGGGCCGCCCGCTCTCGGCTTTCGTATTCCGACAGGGTCGTCACAAAGACGACGGGCGTCGACTCGTTTGGGTGGATCGTTCTCAGTTGACGGCAATGATCGAAGTCGGCAACGTCCTCGAGCTGCACGTCGCGCAAAAGGAGGCCGAACGTGTGCCGGGCAAAAAGC
>CAZFQH010000505.1:0-3311 GCA_964520805.1 uncultured Acidobacteriota bacterium
CTGCCGGCCGTCTGGTACGAGGCGATTCTCTCGACCCCCGATCGCTGGGGGATCGGAGCGAGTATGCCCGGCCTCCCCGGCCTTCTGATCGCCCGCACGACCGATCTGGCCTGGGGCGCCACCTACACCTTCGCGGACACCGTGGATTCATGGGTCGAGGAGTGCCGTGACGGAGCGTTTCTACGCGAGGGGCGGTGGGAGGGGTTCGGGCAACGCCGGGAGGTGATCGCGCGGAAGGGTCACACCGCGCACGAAGCGATTTTTTTCGAGAACAGCCACGGCGTTCTGGACGGGGATCCTCGGGTACCCGGGCGATATCTTGCCACTCGCTGGTCCGGGGCCGAAGCCGGCGCGGGCTCGCTTGAGGCCTTTCTCTCCATGTGGCGCGCGGAAACCGTCGAACAAGGGATGCAGCGACTGGGCCGCCTGGAGGTGTCCTTCAACTGGGTCCTTGCGGACCGTCAAGGCGCTATTGGCTACCAGATGTCGGGCTTGTGCCCGAAGCGTCGGGAGGGCGTTTCCGGTCTCGTCCCAGTCGAAGGGTGGGATCCGGCAAACGATTGGCGCGGGTTTCACGATCCCGGGGATCTGCCGAAGCTCATGAATCCTGACTGCGGATTCATCGTAACTGCCAACGACGACCTCAACCGACACGGGCACGTGCATCCAATCACGGTCTCGATGGGTTCGTACCGGGCCGATCGCATCGCGGACCGGCTCACGGGCCGCACCGGCCTCACGCCTCTCGACATGGGCGAGATTCAGCAGGATCTGTACTCCATGCAGGCTGAGCGCTTCATGAAGATCCTGGCACCTCTACTGCCGGAGACCGCGCGCGCCGACCTGCTTCGCCGGTGGGACTGTCGCTACGATGCGAACTCCCGCGGCGCGGTCCTCTTTGAGGCGGTCTACCGCGGACTCCGTCGGGCGGTTTTCGGACCAGCGATCGTGGACCATCTGCTTGATCAGGCCGGTGTCTTCGCTGATTTCTACGCGGCCTTCGATAACGTCCTTCTCGCGGACCGCTCGGTCTGGTTTGGAGACGTGGCGAGGGACGATCTATATCGACGCGTCCAGACCGAGGCGCTCGAGGCTGCGCCAGATCGCGTGTGGGGCGACTCTCAGGGTGTGGTGCTTTCGCACATGCTGCTCGGCGGTAAATTGCCGAGATTCCTGGGATTCGACCGCGGGCCGATCACCCTTCCCGGGGGCCGAGCCACGCCGCAGCAAGGTCAGATCTATCGAAGCGCCGGTCGCACGACGAGTTTCGTGCCGTCCTACCGGATGATCACCGACCTGGCGCGGGCCGAGGTTCTCACCGCACTCGTCGGCGGGCCCTCCGATCGGCGAGGGTCGCGCTACTACTGCTCGGACCTGGCGACGTGGCTCGCCGGGGGGTACAAGGTGCTCACTCCCCGCGAGTGAGCGGCTACTTCCGGCCCAGTTCCTCCAGCACGCCTTTGATGAGGAGCGGCCAGACGGTGGTGGCGTCGGCGTACACCTCGGCCTGCCGACCGCCTTCTGCTCTGGGGACGAACTTGCCCCAGGACACGCCCTCGGAATAGGTGCAGCCCGAGAGTCCGCCCCAGTGCACGGGTTCGGGGCAGATGCGGACGGCGTAGTGATAGCGGGGAGGCTTGAAGTCTTCGTTGAGGCGATCGTTGGTGATGTCGACGAAGGGACCGACTTCCTGGGCCCAGTTCCGGGGAACGCCGCCGCCGATCGTGAAGATGCCGAGTCGTTTGGCGCCCAGAGCGAAGCGGGCGAAGCTGATGAGATCGTGGAAGGGGTTGTAGCGGGGAACCACGTTGAAGAGGTCCATTGGTGTCTTGATTTCCCCGCGCTTCCGGGCGTGTCGCATCGCCCAGGTGGCGAGGTCGAGGCCAAGCTCGGAGTCGGTCAGGGCGGGAACGAAAACCGGCACTCCCTTGAGATACGCGCTGCGAAGGACGCCACCGCCGTCGGTGTCTTCGGCAAGGACCTGGCCGAGGGCGCGGCAGATCATCTCGGACGAGAGCTCTTTCTCCGGCCCGAGCAGCTCCATCGCCTTGGTCGAGAACTCTTCGACGTGATTGAGATTCGCCTCCATCTCGAGGGTGTCGTAGACGCGGTTGTAGCCCTTGTCGAAGAGTTCTTCGTCGGATACATCGGGATTGTGGCGGTAGTGGGTGAGGCCGATAGCCTCGGAAAGGCCGTGGGCCATCAGGGCGCCCGTGGAAACGACCGCGTGCACCAGGCCCTCGTCGATCATCTTCTGGATCACCTTGCCCATCTTGGCGATGGTCATGGCTCCCGAGAGGGTCATCACGACTTTGCAGTCGGGGTCCTTCGCCATCTCCACCATGATCTTGAAGGCCTCGCCCAGCGACCGGCCCGAGAACGCGGTATGGCTCATACCTTTGAGCAGGGAGGCGAAG
Organism: uncultured Acidobacteriota bacterium; assembly: GCA_964520805.1. Taxonomy (GTDB): domain Bacteria; phylum Acidobacteriota; class Vicinamibacteria; order Fen-336; family JAGNNV01; genus JAGNNV01. Next base: position 2,418 of record CAZFQH010000505.1, read on the forward strand.
GAGTCGACTTCGTCGAGATCCAGACTCCTCAGAGGAACGAGCTTGTCTTCACGGCCGTCGTGGAGGTGACGTTTATGCATAAGCCTGAATTTACCTTGAGCCCACTGACGACCCAAGATCGGGTGTGCGTCATGAATGTGGGTCCGGCTAAGCCGCCCGGTGTTCCCAGTACTGTTCCGTCCGTCCGCTGAGCTCGCAACAGCGTAAGGCGAGGATGGCATTGGCGCCCTTCACGGTCCATCGCATACCAGATTGCTTGAGCCGCCTTCCGGCGATGGTCTTGCAGCCGGCCTCGATGACCCCGGATCCCACAAAGAGGCCCTGGGCGCGGAACTGGCGGTATCGCATCCGTTCGGTGTTGGTCTTGAAATAACCGATGGCCAGCCGGACATGATCCTTGATCGCGTCGTTTCGAGGGCAGAGCCGGGCCATGACGGCGATGACTGCTTCTACGCCGCCCTCATCCAGTTCCGCGATCCGCACGTCTGCCCATTGCTTTGACTCGGGGGTACCGGCACCCCAGACGACCTTGGCGAGGTCCGTGAGATGTTCTCGAGCCATGAGACGGCGAACGCCCGGTGAGAACGATGTGGAAACAATGTCCAGGTCGGAATCTTTGGGCACCGTCCCGGCTTTGCAGACCGAGATGGGAACGGCCAGCAGGAAACGCGCATTTCTGCCCCGTAGTCGCCGATCTCCGATAGAGACTGATCATCATCCGCGCCGAAGGCGCGTCCCGGAACTTGATAGGGTAGGCGCGAGCGCAGGAAAGGTCCCGGTGGGAATAGATGAGCCCACCGGGGGTACGGATTCGGTCCGCACTCCTTGGGTGGGAGTCGCGCGAACCGACTTTGTAGCTTCCCACCGTCCCTGCCCGGTTGTCCACCCAATGAT
>CAZFQH010000506.1:0-3294 GCA_964520805.1 uncultured Acidobacteriota bacterium
GAAGCGTAGGGGCACCCCTTGTGGGTGCCCGGCCGTTCCGATCTCGCAGGGCGGGGCGGCTTCGTCGGATCTCGTTCGAAGACCTCCTCGCCATGACCGGTAAAAGTGCCTGAATGAGGCATTCACCGGGGATTTCTTAGGAAACCACCGCTCCGAAGACCTTGCCGACAATCGCGGTCACGGCCATGGCGAGTCCTCCCCAGAAGACCACGCGGAACGCCGCCTTCCCTACAGGCGCTCCTCCCGTGCGCGCGGCCACGGCACCCAGGGCGGCCAGGAACAGGATGGAGGCCCCCGCAACGATAATGGCCACATGAGCCGCGGGGGCGAGCAGGGCGGAGAGAAGCGGTAGGGCAGCGCCGACCGCGAAAGTCGCGGCGGAGGTCAGAGCCGCCTGGACCGGACGCGCCGTGCTGATCGCCGAAATCCCCAGTTCGTCGCGAGCGTGCGCGCCCAGGGCATCATGCTCGGTGAGCTGAGAGGCGACCTGGGATGCGAGTTCCGGGGTCAGGCCGCGCGACTGATAGATCATGGCCAGTTCGAGATGTTCAGACTCGGGCTCGGTGAGCAACTCCTGCCGCTCGCGGGCCAGATCGGCGGCTTCGGTGTCGGCTTGTGAACTCACCGAAACGTACTCCCCCGCGGCCATGGACATGGCTCCGGCCACCAGCCCCGCGGTGCCCACCGTCAGCAACTCGTCCCGACCCACACTGGCCGCGGCCACACCGACTAGCAGACTGGCGGTGGACACGATGCCGTCATTGGCGCCCAGAACCGCGGCGCGCAGCCAGCCGACGCGGGAGGTTCGATGGAGTTCCGGATGGGTGGTTCGAGGCATTCTGGGGGAAGTGTACGTTCGCTAGCGCTAAATCAGCCGTCGAGTTTCTTCTTCAGCTCGACCAGAAGATTCAACGCCTCGACCGGAGTGAGGGCATTGACGTCCGTCTGGCGCAGCTCGTCCGCCACCGCGTCCGAGGCCGGAGCGAACAGCGAAAGTTGCCGTTCCTTCAGCGCCCCCATCGCACCGCCGCTGCGGGCCAGCTTCGGCCGGCCCTCGGAATCGAACTCGGTCTGCTCCAGGTTCTTGAGAATCTCTCGGGCCCGCTTGACCACCGGTGAAGGCAGCCCCGAAAGCTTCGCGACCTGAATACCGAAAGATCGGTCGGATCCGCCCGGCTCGACCCGCCGCAGAAACAGGATGTCGTCTTTCCACTCCCGCGCGGTGACATGGAGATTCGACACCGCGGGACGATCCACGGCGAGATCGACAAGCTCGTGGTAGTGGGTGGCGAACAGGGTGCGAGGGCAGTGCGCACCGCGATCGGCGAGATGTTCGGCCACGGCCCACGCAATCGAAAGGCCATCGAAGGTGGCGGTGCCGCGCCCGATCTCGTCGAGCAGCAGCAGGCTGCGCTCGGTCGCATGCCGGAGGATGTACGCGGTTTCCTGCATCTCGACCATGAAGGTGGACTGGCCGCGAAGCAGGTAATCCGAAGCACCCACCCGAGTAAAGAGTCGATCGCAGACCGTCATCTTCGCTTCGAGGGCGGGAACGAAGCTGCCAATCTGCGCCATGACCACCATCAGTCCGGTCTGACGCAGGAAGGTCGATTTGCCGCCCATGTTGGGGCCGGTAACGATGTAGAGGCGCGGCGACTCATGGGCCACCCCAAAGGTGAGGTCGTTCGCGACAAACAGATTCTCGCTTGACGACTCGACCACCGGATGACGGCCCTCGCGGTAAACGAGTTCCCCCTCGGAAGACAGCCGGGGCTTTACGTAGTTGAGGCGCTGCGCTGCTTCGGCCAGGGACGCGATGACGTCGATCACGGCGACCGCGCGCGAGGTTGCCTGCAAGTCCTTCACGCAGGCGAGGGCGGCCTCGGTCAAGGCCACAAAGATTGCCTTCTCGCGCTCCAGCAGCCTTTCCTCGGCGCGCAGGACCTTCTCCTCGAAGTCCTTGAGTTCGGGAGTCACGAAACGTTCGCCGGAAACCACGGTTTGCCGGCGGATGTAATCCTCCGGGACAAGGTGGAGGTTTGGTTTCGTGATTTCGATGTAGTAACCGAAGACGCGGTTGTAGCGCACCTTCAACGAGGTGATTCCAGTCCGCTCGCGTTCGTGCGACTCGATCCGGGCGATGGCTTCCTTGCCGCCGGTGTGGAGGCTGCGCAGCTCGTCGACCTGGGGATCGATGCCCGGCCGGACGAGATCGCCATCGCCCAGACTGGCGGGAGGAGTGTCCACGAGAGTGTTCGAGATTCGGTCGGCCAGCGTTTCCTGAGCGTTCAAGGCCCGGATCTGACCGCGCAGGAGGGGCGCGTTCAGTTCGGCCCCTGCGGCCATGGCCGCGGCCACTCCGCGCAGCGATACCGCGAGCGAGGCGAGATCTCGAGGACTGGCGCGGCCGAACGTGAGTTTGGCGACCAGGCGGTCGAGGTCGCGGATCCGGGCCAGGGCATCTTCAATATCGGCGCGCGTACGGGAGCGGAAGGCCAGTTCCTCGACCGCATCGAGACGATCCTGGATCGGTTCGCGCCTGGAGAGCGGCCGCAGGATCCACTCGCGCAGAAGCCTTCCACCCATGGGGGAATGGGTCTGATCGAGAACCGAGAGAAGGGTGCCGCGCGGCGAGCCATCGACGAGGTTTTCCACCAGTTCGAGATTGCGCCTGGTGGACTCGTCAAGAATGAGGACATCGCCGTCGTCGCGGTGGGTGAGCGAGGTGACATGCGATAGCTCTCGCTTCTGGGTCGACTTGAGATAGAGGAGCAAAGCACCCGCGGCCGTGGCCGCTTCCGGCGTCCGCTCGCAACCCATGGCCTCGAGATTGATGACGCCGAAGTGCCGGAGGAGTTCCTCGCGGGCCCTGCGCGTATCGAACTCGGTGTCCAGCTCGTAGACCGAGGCCCCGAGCTTCGAAGTGTCGAAGCGATCCGGCTTCGCCACCCCTTCCGGCCAGAGAAGTTCGCGGGGAGCGATGGCCAGAAGGTCGTCGAAGAAAGCCTCGGCTCGATTCTCGCCCCGGCGTTCGAAAACGAAGAACTCGCCCGACACCGGGTCGATGACGGCGGCACCCAGCGCCGATCGCCCTGGGTAGCAGGCGGCGATGCGGGAGGCCTGAGCCAGGGGCGATTCGTCATCGATGAAGGTCCCGGGCGTGATCACCCGAACCACGCCGCGCTTGACCACACCTTTGGCACTCTTAGGGTCTTCGAGCTGCTCGCCGATGGCCACACGGAGGCCTTTTTCCACCAGGGTTCGGACGTACGCATCGAGCGCACGATGCGGAAT
>CAZFQH010000507.1:0-2475 GCA_964520805.1 uncultured Acidobacteriota bacterium
ATCCCGCCGACGCCGGGGAATCCCTTGCACTCGCCAGCACCAGAAACAATCTTGACACTGTTCTCCGGCGACTTGGTCTCGGCAAAGTCGGATGAAGTCACTTGGATGTAGTAGTTGATCGTCTCGATGCCCCCGTCCTTGTTGACCTTGGGGATGAAAGCGCGATGAGTGGGACCGTTCGCCACCGGCGGTTCGATTTTCTCGAACTCGGTGTAGAACCACTCCGGGCTCAGGTTGGACTGGAAGTAGAGCCGTCCGTTGACGATGGAGGCGAGCGGAGCGAACACGGCCTCTACCAGAGTAAATTCACCTTCCGTGATGCAGTTGAACCCATCATGGGTGATTGTCGCGGTTCCCGCGACCACGCCCGGGGCGTGGCCGAAGGCGAGCGAGGCGACTTCCACGCTGGCGGATGCCACACGGCCCGACACAACCTCCACCGAGAGGGGGGCGCGCGAGATCGAGACCCCCGACCGGCCCGGACTCGAGAAGACGTACGATCCTGCGGGAACCAGTGCGGTGAAGGCTCCGTCAATAGACGTTTTCACCGAGAAGGCCTTTCCGGTGTCCAGGTTCACCAGGGTGAGCGAAAGCCCTTCGATGCCCCTGCCGGCCATTGAAACCAAACCCTTGATCGTGCCTGAAGCCGTCGGAGTTGCGCTCGACGGCATGGCCATCGCGAATGAGAGGAACACCCCCAAAAATTTCTTGCTAGTCAAAGTTTCAGCCCTCTTTTTTCCCGGAAAAAATTGTGATGATGCACGCGTACAGTAGACCATGTTGCGAGGCTACACGAACCAGTCAGTCGAGACAAGCGTCCTCTATTTTTCGGCGCGCCCCTCTGCGGCCTTTTTCGTCCCGCTGGAGTAGCGCGCGTAGACCGCCCCGTATTGGCCATAACCCCCGTAGTACCCGGTGGCATACCTGGAGAGGTAGTACGAGTTACGTTTCACGTCGACCCGGTTCAGGATCCCTCCCAGCAGGCGGCCACCCACCGAAGAGAGCTGGGCGACACCGTCCGCGGCCACGGCTCGGGTCGTGCGGTCCCCTTCCACCACCAGGACGATGCCGTCAACGACGCCGCCGATGATGAGAGCGTCCGCCATGCCCCCCACGGGCGGCGCATCGACAACCACCCAGTCGTAGGCCTTCGAGAGCGCGTGAAGCAGGGTACGCATCTCGTCGCACCCCATCAGTTCGGCGGGGTTCTCGGGCGTGCCGCCCGAGGTCAGCGCGAAGAGTCCCGGAACCGGGCCCGGGCGGACGATGTCTTTGAAAGCTCCACTGCGGGTCAGGATGTCTCGAATCCCCGGGCTTCGGGGCAGGCCCAGATTCGAGTGCACGGTGGGCCGCCGCAGGTCTGAATCGACCAGGATCGCCGTCGCCCCCGTTTGCGCAATGGCGGCGGCTAGATTCATCGCGGTTGTGGACTTGCCCTCACCCGGATGGATGCTGGTGACCAGCAGCACGCGCGCGTTCATCGCCGCGGCGGTGGCCATGACGTTTGTCCGGATGACTCGGTACGACTCGGAGAGCGGCGAGGTCGGATGTCGAATCGCGCTCAGATTGCCTCGCGCATTCATGTCCGCCACGGTGGTGAGGTCGGGGACGAACCCAAGGAAGGGGATCCGAAGCGACTCGCGAATATCGTCGGGAGTCTTGAGCGTGGTGTCCAGCCGATCTTTCGCCGCGACCAGAAGAACGCCCGTCGCCAATCCCACCAGCAGGGCAACCTGCAGGTTTCCGTTTCGATCGGGAAAGACGGGACTTCTCGGAGGCTCGGCCGGTTCAATCAACCGAACGGTGCGGTCGGTGACTGTGCTTTTGACACTCGCCTCCTTGCCCCGTCTGGCGAGCGCCATCGCTATTTCGTTCGATGTATCCGCGTCGCGTTTCAGGGTCTGATATTCGGGAGACTTGTCGAGGAGGGCCGCCATCTCCTGCTGGGCTACTGCCACTGCGGATTCGAGCACGGATTCCTGCCGGCTCGCCGCCTCAAAGTCTCCTTCGACGGAACGAAGCACGCCTCGAGCCTCCGCTACGCTGGCGGTCTTCAGATATTGCATGCGAGTCTGAATGCCAACCACATCGGGGTGACGCGGGCCCAGGCTCTGATCGAGTTCGGATCGCTTCAATTCAAGCTCGATCAGTTCCTTCCGCAGGGCCTGAAAGGAGCTATTCGCCGCGAGTTCAGGCACGGTCAGCAGTTCCGCTTCGCTCATGCGTCGGAGCTGGTCGAGATAGGCCCTCTTTGATGCTTTGGCACTCCGCACCTCGATGAGCTGGGTGTTCGCCTGCTCGAACGCACCACGAGACTGCAGCTTGGACCCGGTGAGCGGGTTCGTCACGATCTGCTCGAACGTCGCCCGCGCGGTGCGCACCTTCGCGTACGCGGCGACGGCGCGATCGATCGCCTCTCCGCCCGGATCCTGTCCGTGCACGGGGTGCAAGACGACGACGGACCCACCGAGCGCG
>CAZFQH010000507.1:2485-3293 GCA_964520805.1 uncultured Acidobacteriota bacterium
GGTGTTCGCCTGCTCGAGGCGCGCTTCCACAACCCGTTGTTTGGCCTCCATATTCGAACTTCCGCTCTTCTCCTCGAAGGCGCGCAGAGCCTCAAACGAAATCTTCGCCGCCGCCTGTTCAGCCTGTAGCCTGGTCTCCAGCCACTTGGTGGCCTCCAACGACTGGTCCGAGCGCTCCGCCCGCGATTCGTCCACAAACGTCTGCACCAGCCCGTTTACCGCGATGGCCGCAAACTTGGGGTCGTAGGCCCGGAAGACCAGGTCCACCAGATTGGTGCGGGCCACCGGCCGAATCGATATGCGCGAACGGAACGCGGCGACCGCCGGGGCCACGTCCATTCCAGGCCCGAAAGCGTTCGGGTTCTGGCCGAGAATCTTGGTCCTCACAATCTCGACCGGCGAGCGCATCGGCCCCGTGCTCAGCTCAGGCGATGTTGTGAACTCATAGCGCTCGACCACTTTCGTCAGCAGCGACTTCCCCAGCAGAATCCGGTACTGCGTCTCCACCCACTCCGTCGTCACCGCCTCCACGACCGCGGCGCCTGGCGTCAGGTCCGGCGTGGATTTCGTGATCTGGATCTGGGCCACCGCCTCATAACGCGGGCGCGCGGTGTAGTTGTACCCGGTCGCGAGGACGAGCGAAACCGCGACGCACGCGATAACCAGCCAGCGGCTGTGCCACAGCGAGTGCGTAAATTTCACCCACTCCGAGGCCCCTTCGGAGGGTGGGGGCTCCATCGGGGGGAGCAACTGCCGCTCCTCGGGCGGTGGCACCGCACGAAGCACTCCGCCGGTTGAACTCATGTTC
>CAZFQH010000508.1:0-3289 GCA_964520805.1 uncultured Acidobacteriota bacterium
ATATCGATCTTCCGCGACGGGACCGGCCAGACGAACCTGGACCAGAAGATCACGCTGAAGGTCATTGAGGAACTCCTGAAGCGAGGGAAGATCGATATCGTCCAGAGTGTGGTGGGCGTCGACGCGATCGTGGATGGAGAAATTGTCTCCTACCAGACGCAGCCCGTGGGTTTCTCCGGCGGAGCCGGCTCGACCACCGCCAGCCGCTACGCAATCACGCTGACCGCGAAGGTGAAATACTTCAAGCCGGGAGAGCTGCTGCCGATCTGGCAGAACGACGCCTTCGTCTTCCGCGACGAGTACGACATGGGCTCCGATCCATCGTCGTTCTTCGACCGGCAGGATCAGGGCGTCGACCGCCTTGCTCAGGCCTTCGCCCGAAGCCTTGTTTCCGCCATGCTCGAGGCGTTTTAAGGAATTACCCCTTCGGTTTGGGTTCGCTCTTCTCGGCGGGGCCGAAGAAAACCTTCAGTCCCGGCATCGCGTACTTCTTCAGGTCCGCCTCGTACTTCTTGAACAGCTTGACGTTTTCGGGTGCGGTGATCAGGTCGGCCACCTGGACCTCGACATCGCTCGCGCCCGCGGCTATTTCGGCACTGGCCGTGGCCATGGCTTCGCGGGCTTGCGGAGGAAGACCCTCGGCCCGCTTCATTGCCTCAACCGCGCCCCGGGCGGTCTTTGAGGCCTCCTTGATCGCCTTTCTGGTGCCTTCGGCCCCACCCATATCGGCCCACATCGACTTGTAGACCTCGCCGGCAATGAACGAGTATTCGGCCTCCGACATCTGATGCTTCGCGAGGGCCAGGGTTTCGGCCTTCTGCAGTTCGCCCATGAAAGTAAGGCCGGTCGAGATGTCGCCGAAATCGAAGGACTGGCCCTCCTTCATCCGGGTCATGCGCGACTCGATTTCGCCCTTGTACTTCTCGTAGACGGTGTGGACGCTAGCGCGAACCTCTATGAAGCGGCCAAGACGGGCCTCGTCGATGACGCCATCCGGCGGCCGGGTGAAGGGCACGGCATTCGCGGTCCTCCGGGCTTCCTCGACCACCGGGCCTCCGCCCGCGACTTCTTCGATCTTGTTCTTGGCCCAGAAGCCGAGCCCCACGAGGCCCGCCACGAAAACGAATGCCCCAATCACGCAGATTGCGAGGCATCCAAGAGCGATCTTCATCCAGGGTTTCATTCGTGTCTCCATGAGTTAGGTCCGATCTGGCGGAGCGAATCGTAACCCGACCAGCCGTTCGCGGTCTGCCCATATACTGAGGGCCTATGGAACCGACCTGGCATGACGGTCTATCGCGCGCCGCGCTGGTGCAGCTGGTAGAGGGCCTTTTGACCGCCATCGATCGCACGGTGCCCAAGCTCGATGCCGTGGCGCACCACCTGGGGCTTTTGTCGCAGCAGGGAGAGGAGTTTGAGGTCGTGGGCGGGGTCGCGGATCAGGTCGCCGATATGTCTGACGAGCTCTATGCGGCTTCCGACCGGGACCGGCTGCGCGAGTGGGGCAACGCGATCGACACACCCGACAAGGCTCACTGACCACGTCCCGAAAGCCTTGCCCGAAAGCCTCCCCGAAAGCCTGGCTCGAAAGCCAGGAGTGAAGCGGTCGAAGTGGATCGTGGCGACCTCTCGCCTCAAGCTCGGCCACCTCAGGCTCGGTCACCTCAGGCTCGGTCACCTCAGGCTCGGTCACCTCAGGCTCGGTCGAGGATAAGTCGTTGAGCCTCTCGGGGAGGATCGAGGACCTTCCACTTCTGGACATCGTCCAGATCGTGGCCTTTACCCAGCGTACCGGGTACATTCGCGTGGAGACCGAGGTCGGCGTCGGCGCCATCGTTTTCCGCAACGGCCGGGTGGTTGCGTGCTTCTCGCCCGGATCTTCCGAGCGTGTTCCCCGCACCGCACTTTCCCCGCAGGAATGGGAGAAGCGGCTCACCGCCGGGATCGCCGCCGACCTCGGGGCCTTGTCGCGGCTTCGCGACGGGAACTTCGGTTTCGTCCTGTCGAATGAAGTGCCGAAACAGATCGAAGGATATTCTCTCGAGCGGGAAACCCTCTCCGTGGGAGTGGACGCGCAGGAACTGCTTCTGGACCTGGCGCGGGAGCTCGATGAGAGTCGGCGCGACGCCGCCACCGCTCTGGCCGCCCCCGAAGCCGCACCGGTTCTTGATGCGCCGCCTCCGGCTCCCGTGCGAACCCAAGAAGTCCGGCCGTCGGTTCTGGTGGTCGATGACGAGGCGGATGTCCGCGCGTTTCTGATGAAACGCCTCGTGGAGAACGGCTACGAGGACGTGGTGGGGGCGGGAACTCTAGAGTCCGCGCTCCAGCTCGCCCAGCAGATGGGCCGCGCCGGCTCCATGTTCCTCGCGGTGGTGGATCTGTCTATTCCGGATCCTACGGGCGGCGACCTCTCCGGAGGCCTCGAACTGGCGATGCGACTGCGCGGCTTCGCCAACGCCCCTCGCGTCGTCCTGGTCACCCCCGATCCGGAGCCCTCCATTGTTCGCCGCGGCCGTCAGGCCGGGGCGCGCCGCGTCGTCTTCCGGCCCACCCTGGGTCGCCTCAACAAGGAGCTTTTTGAGAAGCATCTCGACACCTTCTCGATGAAGCTCCTGAATGTCCTGCAACAGGTCACGGACGGAAAACCTCAGGGCTCGGTCGCGTCTGCTCAGCCGGTAGGGCTCATCGACGGCCTGGATCTGCTCGGCTGCATCGGTGAGAGCGTCGGGATTCGCGACCTTTTGCTTCGGGTGGCGAGCGGCATGGTCGAACGTGTCATCCTGCTGATTCGCAGCGAAGACATTCTCTATCCCGCCTCCGGCGTCGGCTTCCCGCTCGGGCCGATGGGTTTCGACCTGACCGTGTCGGCCTATACCTCGCCTTTCGCCGAGGCCCTTCAGGGGCGAGCCGCCCAGAGCTTCGTCACCAACGCCACGTTCTGGCGCGAAATGTCGGCGCTTTCGATCCTGCGCGGGCGATCCCTCGAAGCCGCCCTGATTCCGCTGCGCGCGCATGGAGACGCGGTGGCGCTTCTGTTCGTGGACAACCCGATGTCGGGAGAGGCGTTGACTCGCCTAGACCCGCTCGAGGCCTTTGTTGAGGAGTCCGGCCGAAGGCTCGAGGAACTGCGCGACCAGGAGTTGTCGCGGACCGGAACCTCCAAACGGGATACGATCAACAGGTAAACGATGGCCGAAGCCAACAATCGATACCGCGAGTTGTCCGACTTCTTCGTCAAGACCCAGGATCTGGTCGAAGACATCGTGCGCGAAAACGCGCAACTGCGCGC
>CAZFQH010000509.1:0-3284 GCA_964520805.1 uncultured Acidobacteriota bacterium
ACCGAAAAGGGCTCGCTCAGGAACCGGTCGCAGACACGGATTCGCGAACCGTAGGGGCAGGCCTTGTGCCTGCCCTTCCGGAACGGAATGCCCGAATCCTACGCGACCGCCAGACGCAGGCGCGCTTCGCGGTGCCGACCAGTAGGGCCGCCTACCCGGTCGCTCCCTGAAACTGGGGATGGTCTCGGATCGCCTGCTCGAATGCTTCGCGTTCCGCCTCCGGCAAATCAACCGGAACCTGAACGTGCGACTTGTGCCAGCGCGTCAAAAAGGCGGCCCCCAACAGATCGTGCCGCCTCGCCGTCCCGCGTTCTAGAGAGGCGGGCGTCAGCGCGATCGTACTCTCGGCCTTCACGTCCGTGGCCCGGCCCTTCGCGACATAAAACCCCGCGCTGAGCATGGACACCCGCGAACCCGTGGATGCGGTGTAGGTGAAAAGCTCCACGTCGCGCTCTGAGCACGCGGCAAGCAGGCGGCGGAAGGCGCTCACACTCCAGGCCGGCGCGTCGGTGCGGGTTGAAAACATGTCGAAGAAGATCAGATCCGGGAGATGGGGAGACCTCCCCATCGATTCCCAGAAGTCGCCTTCCACCAGATGCCAGTGCAGGCCCGGATACTTCTTCGAATGCCACTCGCCCCGCTCCAGCAGCCCCCCGGGGCCACCATGCCGCAGGTAAGGAAAGTGTTTGATGTTCCGACACGCGAGCCGCAACGAGTCGAGGTCGTTCTCGAAACTGATCACCTGAAGGTCGCGCACGACACCGCGATCCGCCTCTTCCTGATAGCAGTGAATCGCCGCGATGGCGTTGGCGGCGGCACCAAGACCCACATCCCAGATCACCAGGGGTGGCACCTCGCGTGGACTGGCATCCCCAGACAGGCGGATCCTCTCGCGAAGTTGCGATTGCTCGACATAAAGCGTCCGCGCCTCCTCGATCGGCGAGGTATGGGCGTGCATGGTCTCGCCGGACGAGATCTGCCGAATGGCGCCGAATCCCTCTGGCGCCATGTGGACGACGTAGTTCCCAAGGGTCGTAGGCGGCGCCGGTCGGACCTTCACCTTCGCGATCCCGTTGTCGATATCGTGCTCATCGAGAATCTGGCGACGCTCGGCATACAGTTCGAGGAAGGTTCCGGCGATGATGCTGGCCCGGAGGTCGCGCATGAGCTGGTGATAGAAATAGATATTGTGCTGCCCCAGCAGATGCCAGCCCAGAGGCTCGCTCGACTTCGTCAGATGGTGCAAATAGGCCCGTGAATACCGGGCACAGGTCGGACAGGCGCACTTCGGATCGAGCGGGATGTCGGCGAACTTGTGGACGCCCCGGCGGAGTTGCACGTACCCGCGCGACGTGAAGACCCCACCGCGCTGTGCGAGTTGTGTGGGAATGATGCAGTCGAACATGTCGACGCCGCGGTGCACCGCCTCCAGCAGGTCCAGCGGCGTGCCCACTCCCATGAGATACCGGGGCGTGTCCTTCGGCATCAGCGCCGCAGTGAACTCGCACATGTCCTGACGCTCGTCCTTCGACTCGCCCACCGCCAGGCCGCCAATGGCGAGACCGTCAAAAGGCATTTGGGCGAGGTGTTCGACGCTTTGTCGGCGCAGATCCTCGAACAACGCTCCCTGGACGATGCCGAACATCGCTTGTGGCGACTCGCCTCGGGCCTCCAGGGAGAGACTGGCCCACCGATGGGTGAGGTGCAGAGCGGCCTCCACCGTGGCGCGGTCGGCGGTAGAGGGCACGCACTGATCCAGCACCATCATGATGTCGCTGCCGATGGCCATCTGGGTCTCGATGCTCACCCGAGGTGATAGCAGAATGCTCTTGCCGTCGATGTAGCTCTGGAACACCGCTCCTTGCTCAGTGATGGCGCGGGAGTGGGGCAGGGAAAAGATCTGATACCCGCCGGAATCGGTGAGGACGGATCGATCCCAGGTCATGAACCGGTGAATCCCCCCCATCGCCCGAAAGACTTCCGGGCCCGGCCGCAGCAGAAGGTGGTAGGTATTCGCGAGCAGGATCTGGGAACCCGCGACGGCCAGGGTCTCGGGCAGTTGGGCCTTGACGGTGGCCTGGGTGCCCACGGGCATGAAGAGGGGGGTCTGGACCTCGTTGTGAAGGGTCGTGAAAGTTGTGGCCCGAGCCAGAGAGCCGGGGGCCTCGGCATCGATCCGGAAATTCAGTCGCGAGGCGCTCATGAGGCGGGGGAGCATAGTTCGACCCGACACGAGCGAGGCGCGATGGCCTCTAAAGCAGACCCTAAGCGATGAACGATGACAGCCGGGCTAGACGGAGGGCAGGCTCCCCCGCTTCATTCGATGCCGCAAGGTCGACGACAAACTCTACGACCCAGTCATTGAGCCCTTCGGTGTCGATCAGCATCTGCTGAACTTGCCAGAAGGCCGCGTCATCGCTGGGCTTCACTTCAGTGTGGCGGAGGTTCCGGGCCTCGGGGTCAAGTCGAACGCCGTTGTGCTCGACGCGGTGCTCGTTGCGCGCCGCCTTCAGTCGGTCCGCGGTCCATGGCTCTCCCGTCGAGTCTTCGGGCATGGCGAGGACCGCGAGGGCGGCTTCATCGTCGCCCAGGCTCCAGGCGCGGATGAAGGCAAACCCACGGGTGCGGATCGCGGCGGTAAAGGATTTGGGGTCCACGTTGAGGCCCGAGGTTGCTTCGGCGCCTTCGTTCTCCGTGCTCCTCGCAATGACGACAGGTCCAACACCTGTACCCGCGACCGAGCTTTGGTAGTTCGGGTTCATCATCTTTTCCCACTCGTCGAGCAGGCTCGAGTCGACGTCGCGGAGCATCGTCCGGAGGTAGATCTCCATCTCGACCACCGGGTCGGACTTCACCATGTCCGGAACGGTCTGGACGAGGACCTTGTAGACACTGTTGAGATGACGCAGCAGGAGCCCTTCGGCCCGCTCTATTTCGTACTCTCGTACGTAGTCCGAAAACGACCAGAACCCTTCAAACATCTCGCGAGCGATCGATTTCGGGCGGATGGCTTCCTCGCCCACCCAAGGGTGCCGTTGCGCGAACGCGTTGAAGGTCATGTAGACGAACTCTTTCTGCGGCTTCGGGTACTCGAGCTTTTCGAGTTCGGCCATCCGCTGCTCGTATTCCATGCCGTCGGCCTTCATCTGGGCGATGGCCTTGGTTTTCACCTTGTCGAGTTGACGCCTCAGAATCAGCTCCGGATTTTCGATGATCGATTCGATCAGAGTCAGAAGATCGAGCGGATAGTCCAGAGCAGAGGCGTCAAGGAGCGGGAGCGTTTC
>CAZFQH010000510.1:0-1262 GCA_964520805.1 uncultured Acidobacteriota bacterium
GCGCCTTCGCAGCGCCGCCTTACGCGCGCGGACCGGCAGCGCGACCGTGAACACGCTTCCTTCGGCGGGCGTACTCTCGACGCGGAGCTCGCCGCCGAGCAGCTTCACCAACTCGCGCGAGATCGAGAGGCCAAGGCCTGTTCCGCCATACTTGCGGTTGGTCGTGCCGTCCGCCTGCCGAAACGCGTCGAAGATCACCTGGTGCTGGTGCGCCGGGATACCGATGCCCGTGTCCTCCACCGAGAGCAGCACATCGTCTTGTTCGCCAGCGCGGGCACGCAGGCGAACCGCGCCGCGCTCGGTGAATTTCACTGCGTTCGAGAGCAGGTTCGTGATGATCTGCTGCAGCCGCACGCTGTCCGTCTCGATGCGTTCGGGACAGCCGGGTTCCAGCGCGACAGTCAGGTCGAGCTGTTTCTCACGCGCCAGAGGGGCAAAGCGCTGCTTGGCTGCCTCGAACAGCTTGCCGAGGTCGAGCGGCTCGATCGCGAGCTCTAGCTTACCCGCTTCAACCTTCGAGAGATCGAGGATGTCGTTGATGAGGGTGAGCAGGTCGTTGCCCGCCGAGTAGATATTGGCGGCGTATTGGACTTGCTCGTCGGTCAGGTTCCCCTGCTTGTTGTCCAGGAGGAGCTTCGCCAGGATCAGCGCGCTGTTGAGCGGAGTCCTCAGCTCGTGCGACATGTTGGCGAGGAACTCGGACTTGTAGCCGCTCGCGCGCTCGACCTCGGTGGCCCTCTTCCGCAGGACGTCCTGCGTCGAGGCGAGATGCTCCTTCTGTAGCTCGAGCGTGCGCGCCTGCTCTTCGAGTTGGCTGTTCGTCTCCTCCAACTCGACCTGCGATTTTTTGAGCGTCTCCTGCTGGCTCTCGAGCTCTTCGTTGGCTGTCTCTAGCTCCTCCTGTTGAACCCGCAGCTCCTCGGCTTGACGCTGCGTCTCTTCGAGCAGCTCCGCTTGGCGCTTGCGGTACTGCGCCGAGCGGATGACCATTCCCACCGAGGACGCGACGGTGTCGAGCAGCTCACCCGTCGCTTTGGGAGGGGCGGAGAAGAACCCGAGCTCGATGACGCCGTTCACCGCGCCGTCGGCCGACGTGGGCAGCAGGCAAAGCGTCCGCGGCTTGGCGGCGCCAATGCCGGAGCGCACGTCGATGTAGCCATCGGGAACGTCGTTCAAGAGGACAGCGCGGCCGTCGGCAGCGGCCTGGCCCACGATCGGTTGCGCGACCGACGTATTAACGGTTGCTGCTTGCCTTCGGTTGT
>CAZFQH010000510.1:1272-3282 GCA_964520805.1 uncultured Acidobacteriota bacterium
CGCTTCTTGGATCGAGGGACTCGAGCCCGTGACCAGCCACGCGGACAAAGGACCCGTTGCCGTTGCCGACGTAGAGGCTCCCGACCTGCGCACCGAGATACTCGGCGAGGAAGGAGAGGACGCGGCGGCCCTGCTCGCTGACGTCCCGCTCGCCGAGCATCTTCGCGGAGAGCTGCACCTGTCCTTGGTTGATCCAGTCTTGGAGGGCAATGCGGATCTTGGCCGTGATGAACTGACGGCCCGCGAAGCCGAGCGCGATGAGCACCGCGCCGCCCAAAGACCGGTTGACGAGAGAGACGGTGACGAACGCCTCCATCGGCGGCGGAGACGAGTACGCGTAGCCGATTGCGAGCAGTGCGGTGCAGATGAGCCCTAGCGCCACGGGCAGAAGCGGGCGAGCGGTGAAGAACGACAGGACGAGCGGAATGAAATAGAGCAACCAGGGCGCCAGCGCGAGGTACGTGAGGAGGTCGAGCCCGAACACCGCCGCCGTCAAGACAGCGATGATCACAAGAACCCAAGGCCGGTCCTCGCCAGGGCGCTTCATGGTGCGTCCCGCAAGTGCCGACGGACAGCGTCCCGCAGCAGTCCAAGGTCGAGCGGCTTCCAGAGGACGTCCGGGCCAGTAAGCTGAATGCGGCGCTCGGCCGTGATGAGCAAGACAGGGATGGCGCTAAGGACTGGGTCGCGTCCCAGCTCGTCGCGAAACTGCCAACCGTCCATCACCGGCATGACGAGGTCCAGGACGATCAGGGATGGCCGCGCGCCCGAGGCGCCGCGCAGCATGGCGAGCGCTTCGGCGCCGTCGGCGGCGTGAACGACCGAGTAACCCTGGTCGGACAAGTAGTCGCCGATCGTCTCGCGGAGCACCTCATCGTCATCCACGACGAGGATGGTGGGCCCAGGCTGCGCGGTGAGGACAGGCGAGAGCGGCTCGTGTCTAGCGCGTTTCCGCCCGCCGCTGCGCATCCACGCATCCACCTCCGACAACTTCAGCTTCCACAATTTGCCGATCTTCTGGGCAGGCAAACCGCGGTTCTCGATCCAGCGGTAGACCGAGTCCTTACGGACTCCGACATATGCCGCGACCTGCTCGATAGAGACCCAGGCTTCAGCCGCGTGGCCGTCCCCGAACGGCAGTGATGTCGGTGCTTTCCCCATCGGCGGAGAGATTGTACGCCACTCTGTCAATCCGTGCAATAGTCAATAAAAGTCGAGAATACGCGCTCAAGGGCGCCTGTTCACCCCACCAGCTTCAGGAGCATCGCCATCCCCCGCTCGGCCTCGGCGGGCGTCGCGTCGGCCGGCGAAATCGAGGGGCGGCCGCGGGCGTCGTAGAAGTCTGGGCGATCCAGCGCTCGCGCGAGGCCAGCTCCAAGGATCCTTGGAATGTGGGCTCGAGGCGGTGGCTCGTGCCCTTCGGCAGCAGGACCTCGGACAGATTGTTTCCAGAGGCGACCGATCTTGTGAAGCAGGGGAGACTGCGGTGCTCGGCCAGGAGCGCCTCGAGGTTGGCGTTGAGACGCTCGAGCTGGTCGGGAATCTTGGGCATCGTTGCCTCGTAGAAGCGCTGGCCGATGCGTGTCTGGAAGAAGCTCGGGGCAGTCATGCCACGCGCTCCCGCAGGGGCGGGCTCGTGACGGGCGGCCGCTCCTCGTTCGCCTGCTGCGCCTCGTTCGCCTGCGTCTGGAGGGCTCTGAACCTGAATCTCAGAGCAGGCTCTTGCAGACGTGGAACAACCACCTCTACGAGGGCCTCGGCCTGCTCGAGGAGCTCGACGAGGTGCTCCTCGGCGCGCCCGAGGTCCAGGCCGCGCTCGACGAGGCCGAGGAGCTGATCGTCGTCCCGCACCGGCAGCTGTTCCGCGTCCCGAATCGCGGACCGCTTCGCACATCAGCTGTCGCGTGCGTGCGAGGTCCACTGCGTTGAGGTCGGGGCGGTCCCGGAGGATCGACCGGAAGGCCTCGTCGAGGATCGCGTCCGTCCAACGCGCGCGGAACAGGTCCGTCT
>CAZFQH010000511.1:0-3281 GCA_964520805.1 uncultured Acidobacteriota bacterium
GCATCCACGCGGGCCGCCCGCTATCGCGATAGGCTTTTCTCGAAGCGGTGACCGCATCGCCGATGCGCTCCGTTCCGGGATCGAAGGCGGCCCGGTAGAACTCGTTCGCGAGCGGCTCGGCGAGGTGGTTCTCCGACCAGCCCGAAGGCCCCCACATGGCGACGAGGCCGCCGCCTGCTTGGCGAACCAGGGCCTCGCCGAGGCTAGAGGCGCCGGGCAGGCTCGAATTGCCGACGAGGCACGTCATCGCGGTCATCACCGCAGGCTGAAGGGCGTTGGTGAGAAGTGGAGCATCCCAGGTCGTGAGGACAGATTCGCCCGCCAGCTGATCGAAACCGCCGTGACCGAAATAGCTCACGAAGCCGGTACCCGCATTGATGCCGTTGATCAGCTTGTTGCGGCTTCCCAGAACCCCGTCCGTGGTGAAGTACGCCCGCACGACAGGTGTTCCGAGGGGAAGGACCGAAGCGACTCCTTCGAGGCTCGCGACAAAGTCGCCCGCTTCATCCGCATCGTCGGCCAGGAGCAGGGTCTTCGGCATCCACGCCTCGCCGAGGGCCGCCTCGCGGGCCGCAATCTTGCGAATGACCTCCGCGAGTTCGTCGGAGGTTGTGACGGGCAGGCGGCCCAGTGCAATCTCCGGATTGCCCGCGGTAGCGGGCGCCACGAACCACGAGTCGTCCTGGTAGAGGCCGGAGGGAGTGTCGGCCAGCCGGCTCGGGATGAGGTTGTTGCCGAAGCCTTGGACGTTCTTGTAGTCGTAGTTGCCATCTCCCGCGAGCACCACGTAGCGGGGCGCGCTGCGCCAGTTCGACCGCGCGTACGTGAGGAAATCGCGCAGGGCGTACGGGCTCGCGTTGCCGAAGTTGAATTCGTCGTAGATGTCCTCAATGTCGATGACCTGGGAACGAAGGTCTCCACGGTAGTCGGCGAGAGTCTGCGCCGTTTCCATGAGGGATTCCGTCGTGATCACTAGATAATCGCCGTGGTTGCTCCGGGCCTTCAGAGAGGAGGGAGCGTCGGGGAGTACCCGGGCCGGGCTCAGGGTCGCATCGGGCGTCACCGCGTAGTAGATCGCAGAGGGGTCGGTGGACGCGACGACCACACCGTAGGTCCCGTCGGTGTGCCGACTCACCGGCGCCGTGACCAGAACAGGCTCATGGGGATTGGTGATGTCAAAGACGCTGATGTCCGCGCGCGTAAAGCCGGAGATGAAAGCCGAACGGTTCCCGGCAGCTGCGAACTCTCCGCGGTTTTGGGCCGCGCGGTAGCGGCTTTCATAGCTCACATCGAAAGAATCGACGTAGAAGAGGCTGTAGGGGGCTCTCGTATCCGTGAGACCCTCGATGCTCAGCACGTTCGGCCCATCGATCAGAAGGCCTGCGTCGAACTGAAGCGTCGCTTCCGCCGCATCGAGACCGTCGAAAGAGAGATCGCCGACGGTGCTGCCGTTGAGGCTGAGGCTCGCGTGGTGATCGGGATAGCCCAGAGCTTCGACACCGCCCTTGAGCCGGACCGTGATGGAAGCCGGACCCGTGCGCGTCGCGCCCTCAGGCTGGAAGGGCAGGGAGAGCGATTGGTAGCCTGCGAAGACGTAGTCCCAGACCCAGAGATCGCCGTCAGGATCCGAACTCACGTTGTTGGCCTCGACGCGGTCTTCCTCGATATGCATTGTGCGGGTGAACACCTCCGATCCGGTCGGCCGGGGCGCCCTTGCCGGATTCCGGCGCGACCCCATCAGCGTGGCCCGGGTGTTCGCGAGCCGATAGATGTTGTCGGGTTCGATATTCGACGTTGGTGCCGTGCCGTAGAAGTAGAAGCCGCGAGAATCGTTCGAGGGAAGGACCGACACCGCCCGGCCTCGATTGCTCAGACCGAAGGTTCGCCTCCACTGTCGTCCCAGGTTGAGCCCGCCGTTCTCCCCGAGTTCGGCAAGGTCCACGTAGTAGACGCCCTGCTGGCTGACCCCGATCTTGGCGCCCTGCTCTTTCCGGGCCTTGCGCTTTTTGAGGAGGCTCTTCCAGTCCCGCTCCTGAGCTTCGGCCCGCTCGCGGCGCACCTGAATCGAATCCTGGTGGGCCTTTCGCGACTGGCCCTGGCTTGCCAGAGACCGGTCATTTCTGAGATCCACTCCCATTTCATCCCCGTCGGTCGCTCGCGTATCCACCCGGTAGGGCCCGTGGGTGATGCGCTTTCCGGAGGACTTGATCTCAACCAGGAGGTAGTTCAGGGTTTGGCGAGTGGCGGCATCGGCGTCGATGAGCGGTAGGTGCCGCCCTGCGGAGCGGAGATGAGAGCCGGGATGATTCTGGAGTTGACGTCCACGTATCGCGACGCGCGCGCATCCCATCGCTGAAGGAAGAAACCCACGGTTCCAATTTCAGACGATGTAGTCCACTCGATCGCCACTGCCCCGTCTAACTCCTGGGCCACAAAAGACGAGGGCGCCCGGTCTGGCGCTCCCGCGAACGCGTTGACGAATCCAAGGGAACACAGCAGTGCGGCCGCTCCAAGCACCCGCCAGGGTTGCTGCGAGAGCACGGAAAGGTAGTTGATATTTCGACTGTTCATGGGGACCTGTCTCTTGGCTTGCGGGGTACTGCGACTTTGAGGCCATTCGCGTCCTCTGCCTAAGTGGGACGAGCGTTTTTCCAGGCTGAAGTGCGCGCTTACGACAATGGGATGGTCTCCATCCTAGTTGGTTTGAAGACTCCGCGGGATGGCCCACGTGACTGCCATCACATGTTGCTTCTCGCCCGATTTTGCGCCCCCGGGTCGCGGGGACTTCCCCCCTCGACGGACTGCGGCGCCGCGAGTTCGATCGCCTCGATGGGGCCAAGGCCTGGCGGTTCTCGCCGAGGCCCTGGTTCAGTCGAAGCGCTTCGATGAGGAGGAGGCCGCTTTTCAAACGGGCCGATCAGGCCGGAGCCCCTGCCGCCAAGGCCAATCTGGCCTCGCTCTACGCGGCGACCGGCAAGAAAGACCTGGCGACCGCCATGCTCCAGACCATCGAGGAACAAGCACGCGCCTCGTATGTCTCGCCCTACCTTCTGGCTATTGCTTCCGCAGCCCTTGATCGTGAGCGCGCCTTCCGGGGCCTGGAGGCGGCGTTTGAGGAGAGGTCGCCGGCCCTGCGTTTGTTGAGAGACGATCCAAGGCTCGATGCGCTTCGGGCTGATCCGCGGTTCGGGCGTCTGGTGCGCGTCCTTTGGCCCGAAGACGCCGGTCCTCGGCGGGAGACACGCGTGGAAGTCCAGAACTGATTTCGGCCGCCCCCTCCG
>CAZFQH010000512.1:0-1785 GCA_964520805.1 uncultured Acidobacteriota bacterium
CCATGAGGGAGTTCTGTGCGTCCTCGGACCGAGTTTGGTCATCGACCCCGTCGCCCTCGAGGCCGAGGCGAAGGTAGTCGAGTCGCTCGGCATCGACGTCTGGGGCAATCTGGCCATCTCCGATCGCGCTCATGTCCTGCTGCCGCATCATCGGGCCCTCGACCTGATGAGCGAGGAGCGGAAGGGGAGTGCCAGGATCGGGACGACGGGTCGCGGCATTGGTCCTTGTTATGAGGACAAGGCGGCGCGCCGCGGCCTCCGCATCTGCGACCTTCTGATCCGGGATCGGATCGACGCGAAGCTCCAGGGTTCGCGCGAACATTTCGAAGCCCTTTGTCGAGGTTATGGCGTCACCCGCGATATTGACTGGGCCGCGACCGCGGATGCGCTGGAGGCTTTCGGCGCGCGTATCGCTCCGCGGGTGCGCGACGTGGCCGCCCTGCTGCACCGGGAAATGGTCGGGGGCTACTCTGTCCTTTATGAGGGCGCGCAGGCGACTCTGCTCGATCTCGACCACGGAACCTATCCTTTCGTCACCTCTTCGTCCGCGGGGATCGGCGGCGTGGTTACAGGACTCGGAGTGCCGCCGTCGAGGATTGACGGCGTCATCGGCATCGTCAAGGCTTACACCACGCGGGTCGGTACCGGGCCGCTCCCCACGGAGGTGAAGGACGAGGTGGGCGAGGCCCTTCGCGAACGCGGCGGCGAGTATGGCGCCACCACCGGCCGTCCGCGGCGCTGCGGCTGGTTTGACGCGGTCGTGGCGCGCTACTCCGCGCGGGTCAATGGTTTCGACGGCATCGTTCTCACCAAACTCGATGTGCTCGATCCGCTGGAAGAGATTCCGGTTTGTGTGGGCTATCGCTACCGCAACACTCGCCTCGACGACATTCCCGCGGATATCGGCATCTACGAAGAATGTACGCCGATCTACGAGAACGTGAAGGGCTGGAAGACTCCCACCGGGGATATTCGCGAATGGCTGGATCTGCCCCAGGAAGCGCGCGACTACATTAAGAAGATCAGTGATCTCGTAGGCGTCGAGGTGCCGCTCGTCTCGATCGGTCCCGATCGAGAGGCTTCGGTGATCGACAACAACACCCGCACCTCCTCCTGGCTGCGAGCGTAGGATGTCGGCCACGCTTCTTCTGGCGCTTGCGCTATCCCTTCAAGCGACGGTGCCGCCCTCTGCAGGGGGGCCGTGCGCGCTCGCAACGGGGTTGCGCGAGGCTCTGCAGACGCGATTCGGTACGTCGCGGGTGCTCAACGCCAGCGATCTTTTCGAGGACGAACGAGCGCTCTTCAAAGCCGATCATCCAGGAGCCTGCCCGGGAGTCGCCAGTGGTCGGTTCTTCGGGGACAAAGAGCGCCCGGCCCTGGCTCTGGTCCTGCTGAACGGGGGTCCGAAAGCAAACGTGCGGCTGGTGGTCGCGCGACCAGCGTTGTCCGCATGGACGTTCCACGAGCTGGATGAAATCGCGACGGGTAGCACCGCGGTAGCCCTACGGGGAGGGCCCGGGAAATTTGTGGACTCCCGAGACCCGGCCAGGACCAGGCGGACGGACGCGGATGTCGTGAGGCTCCTGAGCCTGGAAACCTGGGAGCGCGTCTACTTGTGGACGGGCCGGACATTTGAGGCCTTTCACGTCAGTCCCTGACCGCGCGAACAGGCCCCCTACTCTCTCGCCGGTGACTCCGATCACAACGGGTGCCAGGGCCCACGAAACAACTGCAGGGTCGCAGGCATCCAAAGGCCATTCTGAGGACCCGACATGAAACCAACAC
>CAZFQH010000512.1:1795-3280 GCA_964520805.1 uncultured Acidobacteriota bacterium
CCGCCTCCTGTTTCTTCCGCTGTTGATGGCCGCCTGTGGGGGCAGTTCCGGACCCATGTCCCCCTCGTCCTCTCCGGCTCCGGCTGCGACACCCACTCCCACGTCGGTCGCGACCCCGACGCCCGCACCGACCCCGACACCTTCATCCACCCCATCGCCGACTCCGGCCGCGACCCCCACTCCTGACCCGGCGAGTCCCACTGTCCTTCGTCGAGCGTCGATAGGGGGGGCGGCGGGACATTCCGCGTCCGGTACCGCGGAGATCGTCCGCAACGGGTCGGCCATAACCCTCGAACTTCGCAGCGACTTCCGCATCGACAGCGGAAACAACGACGTCATCCTGACCAATAGCCCGAACTCAATGGATGGCGGCCTGAATCTCGGCGACATGAAATCCACCACCGGGGCGCAGTCGTATTCGATGCCCAATGACGGATCGGCCTTCCGTTACGTCATTCTCTGGTGCCGGCCCTTTCGGATTCCTATCGGCGTGGGAGAACTGCGTTGAGGGCTCGGCTCCTTGCGGCGGTGGTGGGGGTTCTCCTGACCCCGATCCTGGCCAATGCGGGGCCGTGGTCGGCCGGGAAAGGAAAGGGCTATTTCAAAGCCTCGTTCCAGCATCTCGGTTCGCGAAAACTCGTTTCCCCCGACGGAACCAAGTTCACAATCCCCCTCTTTAGTCGGGAGGAAGTCGCGGCCTTCGGGCTTTTCGGCTTGTCCAAGGCCTGGACGATGCACGCGAGCCTGCCGTTGCTTCGTTCCTCCGACCTCCAGGATTCGCCTGATGAATTGGGTCGCGAAACCGGGTTTGGCGATATGCAGGTTGGCCTTCAGTACCAACTGGGAGCTTCGGGCGGGTGGATCTTCGCGGTGCGCGGGACTCTGCAACTTCCGACGGGAGATGTCGAGCGCGCCGGCGGACTATTGCCCACCGGGAGCGGTATCTACGAAGGGGACGTGGTCATCGAGGCCGGCCGATCGCTCGGCGCCGGCAAGGGCTGGATGTTCGTCGGAGCGGGGCCGCAGTTTCGAGGAGGAGATCTGCGCGACGGTGTTGTCTTCGGAGGTCAAGCCGGTTGGAAGGTCGCGAGCACTGTGGCGCTTATGGGGTCGGTGCGCGGTGTGGAGCCTTTCTCTCATGACGCGCCCAAAACGGCGCGTGGCTCGTTCGCGGGAGTGGGGGATCGCGTGGCCTACGTGGTCCTTGGCCCATCCGTGATCTGGAACGTCACGAAGACCTCCGGTCTCCAGTTCGACGCCGAGTTCGTCGCCCACGCCCGAAACCTCGCGAGTGGCCCGGTCTTCCGGGTTGGCTACTTCCTCACCAGATAGCCGCTTCAGGCCGAGCGTAGGCCGAATTTCTGAACGGCCCTGGCAGGCCCGTTCCAGGGCAAAGTCGCTCCCTTGCGGTCACTCGTTTGTCACTTCGGCCGGAGCGAACGGGGGTTTGGGGGGCGGGTGGGTTGGGATTGCCCCGAAAAAGTG
>CAZFQH010000513.1:0-3272 GCA_964520805.1 uncultured Acidobacteriota bacterium
GCGGCTATCGCGGCATAACTAAAACACCGTCCACTTTTTCGGGGCAATCCCACCCAATCCGATTCATTGCGGGGATTACACCCGTTTTCGTGCCCGCGGTCAAGCCCGCTCAGACGTCGTTCTCTGGCCCCGCTTGGTACCATCCGCTGCTTGAAGAGAGCGATATCGCGAGAGTGATCCCCGAGTTCTGGATGTGCGTGGCCGCGGGATTCGTGGCCCAACTCATCGACGGCGCGCTTGGCATGGCCTACGGCGTCACCGCGTCGAGTCTGCTGATCGCTTTTGGAGTGCCGCCCGCGGCGACGAGCGCCACCGTTCACGCGGCCGAGTGCTTCACCACCGGTGCTTCCGCGATCTCTCACCACGCCTTCGACAACATCGATCGCGCATTGTTCAGGCGGTTGCTGTTTCCTGCCATCGTCGGCGCGGTGCTCGGGGCCTACATTCTCACCAGCCTGCCGGGCGACTCGTTAAAACCATGGGTAGCCGCCTACCTGCTGGTGATGGGAGTGATCATTGTGGGCAAGGCCTTCCGCGAGTTTCCGCCGCGCTCGGTGACGACCCATATCGCCCCGCTCGGATTCACGGGCGCCTTCCTCGACACGATGGGCGGGGGAGGATGGGGCCCGGTAGTCGCGAGCACCCTGATCGTCCGCGGCAACCACGTTCGCACCACGGTTGGGACGGTGAACGCCGTGGAGTTCTTCGTGACCGTGGCCGCGTCGGTGACCTTCTTTCTGACCATCGGCTTTTCGAACTGGCAGATGATCCTCGCCCTGGCGCTCGGCGGTCTTCCCGCAGCACCGCTTGGGGCGTGGGTCTGCCGGCACTACCCGGTCAAACGCCTCATGGTGATCGTGGGCCTGCTGGTCATCGCCCTCAGCCTGCGCACCCTGCGGAAAGCGTTTGGAATCTGACTTAATCCTCTTGCGGTCAGGGATTTCTAGCCGGCACCTCACGACCGCAGTCGGTTCAGGGTACCCGGCTGGCTACAAGATTCAGGTGATGCGAGTTGTGGTACAGAGTGAACAGCAGCATTTCTCGCACGGTAAGCCTTCCGAGTGCGGGATGGGGCAGGACATAGTGATCGAGATCCTGTTCGCTCCACGCGGCCATCCGCCGAGCCAGATTCTCGTCGGCAGCGTTCCACTCCGCCAGCATCTTCTCCCGATCCGTAGCTCCATCGACGGGAATCGCCCGCGGCGTGGGGGTGAAGCGGCCCGCGGTGACACCCTCGGCGAGGCGCACGAGGTAGGCCTCGCGTAAGACGCTGAGGGCGCGCGAGGGATCCTTCGCCCGGCCAAAGCGTAACCGCAGCACGAACCGTGGCAGGCCGAGCGCCATTCCCACGGGCCGACTCGACTTCGCCAAGTGTCGCACATGATCCGCAGGCGACCACTTTTCACCCTGCGGTCGGGCGAAGATGTCCGCGGGAAGAGAACGGAGATAGGCATCGCCTTCGTCGTGGAGGCGACGCAACTCACCGATGATCTCGGCTCCGGTGACGGGGGCTTTGGTGTCGAATATGGGTGTCATAGGGGCGACCGCGCGCTACCCTCCGCGTGCCAGGCGTTCGAGATGGCTTCGCTCGTTCGACGGGCTTCTCGCCATGACCGCGCGTCTCATAACAGCGGGCGCGGTCAAATCGCAGTCAAGACGTCGGAGCCGGTGAGGATGTAGGTTTTGCCGGCGGGGAAGTCGCGCACGAGGAGGGCTGGATTTTCCGGCGTGATCATCGAAGCGAGCAGGGTTACCGGCGTTTCGATGTCGATGAAGCGGAACGCCTTCTGCATGATTTTGCTTACGGCATCCTGTCGGATGGCGGGCTTCTGGATCATGCAGGCGTAGGCGTGGGTCTCACTCAGCGAGCCCACGATGCGCTCGTCCTGTTTGACGGTGATCTGGGAGAAATTGTTGTCCGCCATCCGGTGGAGGGCCTGCTCGACGGTGTCGTTCACTTCGACGCTCACCAGATCGGAAACGCTCTTGTTCTTCACCAGGTCGCGCGCGGTGGCCCCGCCCACCGTTTCATAACCCATGGCCCGCATCCAGTCGGGGTTGAACATCTTGCCGAGGTAGCGGGTTCCGTGATCGTGGAAGATCACCACTACCATCTCACCCGCCTTGAACCGGTCTTTCAACTGAAGAAGACCCGCGATGGCCGAGCCTGCGGAGTTGCCCGCGAAGATGCCTTCCTGGCGGACGATCTCGCGGGTGTAGATGGCGGCGTCGCGGTCGGTGACTTTCTCGAAGTGGTCGATAACCGAGAAGTCGACGTTCTTTGGAAGGAAGTCCTCGCCGATGCCTTCGGTCACGTAGGGGTAGATCTCGTGTTTGTCGAAGACCCCTTGCTCCTTGTACTTCTTGAAGACCGAACCGTAAGTGTCGATGCCCCAGCACTTGACCGAGGGCTTCCTCTCCTTGAGGTACTTCCCGGCGCCGCAGATCGTGCCCCCGGTGCCGACGCCCACCACGAGGTGGTCGATCTTCCCTTCGGTCTGCTCCCAGATCTCGGGGCCGGTGGTGTGGTAGTGCGCCTCGGAGTTTGAGAGGTTGTCGTACTGGTTCGCCTTCCAGGCGTTGGGGGTTTCGCGCACCAGTCGCGACGAGACCGAGTAGTACGACCTCGGATCTTCGGGATCCACGTCGGTGGGGCAGACAATGACTTCGGCTCCGAAGGCCCGGAGCGCATCCACTTTCTCTTTCGATTGTTTATCGGTGGTGGTGAAGATGCATTTGTAGCCCTTCACGATGGCGGCGATGGCGAGCCCCATCCCGGTGTTGCCTGAGGTCCCCTCGATGATGGTTCCGCCCGGCTTCAAGAGCCCGGCCTTCTCCGCGTCTTCCACCATCCGGATCGCCATCCGGTCCTTGATGCTGTTGCCCGGATTCGTGCTCTCGACCTTGGCGTAGACCGTCGCCCCGATCTCGCGGGTGATCCGGTTGAGGCGGATGAGGGGTGTGTCGCCTATGGCGGCGAGGATGTTGTCGTGGACATTTCTGGGCATGGGTTGAACCTGGGCCGACCCTATCTTGACCACTTCGAGACGTCAACGCCGACCCTGAAGCGGGTCGGCCCTTGACAGGATGGATCCGCAGCGGACCATTGGTCTTGCCGATGCCGAAGGGCCACTTGCTATCGGGCCATGTCTCGCAATATGTTGAACGTATGTCGCAATTTCCACCCTAGCAGTCCGTGGTGAGGGTCGACCGCGAGCGAAAGCGAGAGATTTTTCGTCAGATCAAGGCGACAAACCGCAGGAATACCGGGA
>CAZFQH010000514.1:0-3268 GCA_964520805.1 uncultured Acidobacteriota bacterium
GTGTCGGGCCGCGTCCCCGTTCGCTCATGCGCTGGGGATGGCTCGGTCTCTCCCTGCCTCTGATGGTCTTCGTCTGCGCCACCTGGTTTGGCCTCGAGAATCGTAACGACAGCGCGCCCAAGCACAATCTGCCCCGGTATCACTACTACGCTTACGGGTTCTGGCAGTACGTCGAGTCAGATGGCTGGGAGGGCCCGTGGCGACTCAAGAAGGATCCGTACTACGAGGCCATGGTCGAAGCGGAGAAGACCGAGCCGGGACTGCTCGCTTCGAGGCCACGTCAGTATCTCTTCGCTCTGCGCTACCTCTCGACCCGGCTCGACACCGCGATCCCGGTGGTGCTCGGCAACTTCTACCGGATCTTCGACCGACCCCAAAACCCCGAGCACCGCGGATTCATCGAGCCCCGCGCGGCGAGGTGGATCCACCGGCTGGCTCTGCTGAGCGCGGTGGTGGCATCCGCGCATCTCTTCGCGGTTTCGAGCCCGGGCTTTGTCGCCCCCCTTCTGATCCTCTCCCTCGGCTGCTTTCATGCTCTGGCGTGGGGTTGGCCCCGCTATCTCATGCCCATGCTGCCGTTGCTTCTGGCCCTGGCCGGGGTGGGGCTTGATGTGGTCGCCACCTCCCTGCGGGCGAGGGTCTGGTCATGGGTCCGCGCCGTTCTTCCTGTCCTCGGTCTGCTGGGCCTCGCTGCCCTGCTGCGAAACGGAATACCGGAGATTGCCTGGTGGATGGGGACGGCGGCCCTTCTCCTCGGGGTCGCTCAGTTCATCCGCCTTCCCTTCGCCGACGCGATCCTCCGGGCCGGACGGGAGCCGAGCCTCCTTTTCGCGGCCGCTCTTTCGGCGGTGGGTTTCGGGAACGCCTGGCGGGACGGCAACTGGCATCAGGTCGATCTCGACCTGCGGGCGGGCGACACCGTGCGTCAGGAGATTCGCGTGGCCCCCGAGGCCCTGGTCCGTCTCCGGGGCGCGCGCGATCGCTTCGTCGCGGTGGATCTCGAACTGAGTGCGCCTTCCGAGCGTCCGTGGACGGTGAAGGTCAACGGGATCGACGCGACGCTCACGCCCTCGATGCCACCTTTGCCCGAGTCGATCCCCGTGCCCGAGGAAAGTCGGGCCTATCCGCAGTGGTGGGTGCTTCCGCTCACCGACGGGATGATCGAGGCCGCCTCGCGGGACGGCGCGATCATCGTTGAAATCGGCATCGATCGTCCGCAGGCCGGGCGTCTCAAGGCCGATCGGTTCAAGGCCCAGACCACCCGATTCGAAGCGCCGAGTCTGGGCGATTGGCCCTGGGCCGCGGGGATCAAGCCCGAATACGACCGCGACTTTCGCCTGGTGAGGCGTCTCGACCTTTCCAGTCTCCACTCGAAGACGAGCGTTGTCCGTAAT
The DNA here is from genome assembly GCA_964520805.1 of uncultured Acidobacteriota bacterium. GTDB lineage: Bacteria > Acidobacteriota > Vicinamibacteria > Fen-336 > JAGNNV01 > JAGNNV01. The sequence continues at coordinate 1,395 of CAZFQH010000514.1, forward strand.
GGCGCGACCCGGGAGGTGGCGCCGGTCGCGCGCATCCGGGTGATGGAACTCGAGGACCGCGAAGGCAGCGTGAGTTTCGAGGCGGCCCCGGTGGCGGCGGTGCGCCTCCCCAAGGGCGGGACGACTTTGGTGCTGGGTTTCTCGGGACGAGCGATCATGCGGAATCGTGGGGTTGCGGCGCTTTCGGTTTCGGGCCAAAGGCTGATCGGATTCTCCATCGCACCGTTTCGCGATGAGGTCTGGAGCGAGGGGCCTTATCGCCTCTGTTATCGGGACCGCACTCCCGATCGCAACCAGGGTTACGAGTCGCGGGGTTTGTATCTCCTGTCCGGGCCGCTTCCCTGCGCGGGTGACACGTGCGCGGTCGAAGCGCGTTTCTGGCCCGGGATGGATGATCGGCCCATGTCTTTCAGCACCGAGACCGCGAAGTCGCAGCCCACGCCTGAGGTGCTGAACGAGGCGGCGCGCGAGTGCGGCTTCGACGCCCCGGTGAGCTGGACCTTTGCCCGCCTCAAAGATGGAACGCGAAACTCCTATCCCCAGGACCGCGGCCGCTGGCGCGTGGTGCGAATCTACTGAGCGTCGTGGTCTCGTCCCGCGGCATGGTTCCCCGCCGAGGTGGGGGTTTTCTTTCAAGACGGGGGCGGCGTCGGTAGCGGACGCTTCCTTACTGAACTGCGATAAAATGGCAGTCGGTAAGGAGCCTCATGACCACTACGACATTGACATCCAAGGGACAGATCACCCTCACCCGATCGATCCGGGACCGGCTGGACCTCAAGCAGGGTGACCGGCTTCACATGACGATCGGTCGCGACGGGATCTTGACCATTAGGCGGGAGGAACAGCTGTCGCTGAAGAGCGCTTATGGCATGTTCGCAAGACTTGGGCGCCGGAAGAGCGTATCGCTCGGCGACCTGCGCACCGCGATCCTGGCACGGGCCAAGCGAAAGCACCTGGGAACGCGAGCTTGATCGCAATCGACACGAACATCCTGATTCGCTTTCTCGTGCGTGATGACGAGGCACAGGCGGCGCGGGCGCACACCCTGATCGAAGGCTGCAGGTCGAGGGGAGATGGCTGCCTGATCACTCATCCGGTGCTCTGTGAAATGGAGTGGGTCCTGGAGAGCCTCTACCGGGCCTCGCGATCCGACATCGTGGCCGTGGTCCGGACGTTGCAGAACACTCCGCCCTTCGAGTTCGAAGACGCGGAGATGGTCGAGCGGGCGGCCCGGGCCTACTCGAAGGGTAAGGGGGATCTATCCGACCACTTGCTCGGTGAGATCGCGCTGGCCCGAGGGGTCAGAACCACGTACACGTTCGACCGCGGTCTGCGCGGCGCCACGGGGTTCACCCTCCTTTAGATCGCGCGCACGGCCGTGCAGGAAGGCCCGAGGTGCTGAACGAGGCGGCGCGGGAGCGCGGCTTCGACGCCCCCGTGAGCTGGACGTTCGTCCGCCTCAAAGATGGGACGCGGAACTCTTATCTCCAGGACCGCGGCCGCTGGCGCGTGATGCGCATCTACTGAGCGTCGTGGTCTCGTCCCGCGCAGACATCCCTTACGCACCCCCGCAGCCAGCGATGCGCAGAATCGGCATGCAACCGCGGATGCCACAGCAGGGAAACCGTAATCTCCGGCGCTGGAACGGGAAGGGCGAAGGTGTGCATGCGGTCGCGGAGGTTCCCCGTATGTCGTTCGGGAACGCTGGCGACGAGGTCGGTGGCCCGAGCCAGGGCGAGCGCAGTCGCAAAGCCGCCGACGAATACAGTGCAAACGCTGCGTCTTCCGCCATTCCACGGAAAGCTCTATCTTGCCTCGCATGGTGCGTCCTGAAAGCAAAACGCCGAGCGGCCTTAGGCCGCAAGGCGTCG
>CAZFQH010000515.1:0-2179 GCA_964520805.1 uncultured Acidobacteriota bacterium
GCCGAGCCCCGCGCCGAACCCGCTCCCAAGGGAGGCTCGTCGGACAACCAGGCGGCGCGCCGACGGCCTCGCCCCGAGGGCCGATAATCCTCCGGCGCTTAATTTCGCGCTCCCCAACCCCGCGGTCTTAAAGTAGCGGGGCATGCGCAGCTCCGCACTGGGGAAGACCCGAGGAATGGTGAACGGCAACCGCGGGCCTCTGCTGATCGCCGCCGCCATCGTTTTCGGCTCGCTTACCGGCGCCTTGATGGCGGTGGGCAGCGACCTGCCCCAGGTCGAGGAACTCGAGGAACTGCGTCCCAACATCGTCACCCAGGTCTTCGCGGCCGACGGGTCGATCCTTGGAGAATTCGCCATCGAGAAGCGGGTTCTCGTGCGTTACGAGGACATCCCCGAGGTCCTCCGCAATGCCATCATCGCCACCGAAGACGAAAACTTCTTCAATCACATCGGCATCAACCTCTGGCGCGTTCCCGCCGCGCTGTGGGCGAACTTCCGTTCCGGTCGCAAGGGGCAGGGTTTCTCGACCCTGACCATGCAGCTCTCGCGCCTCCTCTTCCTCTCGCCCCAAAAGACCTACGAGCGCAAGTTGCGGGAGATTCTGCTCGCCCTGGAAATCGAGCGGCGCTTCACCAAGAAAGAGATTTTCACCCTCTACTGCAATCTGGTGAACTTCGGCCACGGAAACTACGGTGTCGAGGCGGCGAGCCGGTTCTACTTCGGCAAGTCGGTGAAGGATCTGACTCTTGAAGAGGCCGCGGTCCTCGCGGGCATTCCCCAAAGCCCGACCCGGCTCTCCCCGCTGGACCATCCGGAAGCCTCCAAACGCCGGCGCAACCACGTCCTGAACCGCATGGTCGCAGAGGGGTACCTCGCCCCCGGAAGGGCCCAGGAGGCCCAGTCGCAGGCTCTCGACGTGAATGCGCGGCGGGCCGCCTCCACCATCGCTCCGTACTTTCTTGAAGAAGTGCGCAAGACCCTGGAGCGCGACTACGGCTTCTCCGGCATCTACCGCGAAGGTCTCAAGGTGTACACCACGCTCGATCCGGGCCTGCAGGTGGCGGCCAACCGGGCGGTCCGGGACGGCATCCTGCGAAACGACCGTGCCGCGCGAGGATTCAAACTTCGCCTCGAAAGCGCTTTGAAGGATGGAGTCGTCCCCACGGGCTTCCGCCTTCCCGAGTGGCGCCAGCCCTTCGACGTGGGGGATGTCACGCGCGGTGTGGTGATGTCGGTGGATCACGACATGGGCATTGTCGATCTCGGCGAAAGCCTGGGACGCCTTCCCGGAAAGGGAATCGAATGGACCCGCAAGACGCGGGTCTCCGAGGTGGTCAAGGTCGGCGACATCGTTCTGGTGCGGGTGATCCGGCGCGAGGACACGGGAGAAAAGCGCGTCCTCGAACTTGCCCTCGAACAGGAGCCAGAGGCCGAGTCGGCGTTTCTTGCCATGGACACGCGGTCCGGGGCCATCCGGGCCATGGTGGGCGGTTTTGAGTTCGAACGGAGCAAGTTCAATCGAGCGGTTCAAGCCCATCGTCAGACCGGCTCCATCTTCAAGGCCATCCTCTATTCAGCGGCGGTCGAGAGCCTCGGCTGGACCCCCGATACCCTGATCGTCGACTCACCCATCTCATTCACGAACGCGGGTTCGCCCACCTGGTCCCCCAACAACTACGACATGAAATTCGCGGGCACCATCACGGTGCAGCAGGCGGTGGAGGGCAGCCGCAACATCCCGGCGATCAAGACCCTCCAGGCCATCGGGATCGAAAAGGGCATCGAATACGCACGGAAACTGGGTCTCAAGGACGAACTTCCGCCCTATCTTCCAATCGCCATCGGCGCGGGCGAGGCGACGCTTGAAGAAATGGTCGCGGCCTTCGGGACCATCGCCAACGAAGGTCTGCGCATGACCCCCATGCTCATCACCCGCATCACGGACGCTGTGGGCAATGTGCTGGAGGAGAAACTTCCAGAGGCCCACGACGCCTTGCGGCCTGAGACCGCGGCCACGATGGCGAACATCCTCCATGGCGTGGTTCAGCGCGGCACCGCCGTCCGGGCCAGGGCCCTGGGCCGGCCTTTGGGCGGAAAAACCGGAACCACTGACAACTGGAGCGACACCTGGTTCGTGGGATTCGAGCGGGAGATGGTGGCCGGGGTGTGGAGCGGCTTC
>CAZFQH010000515.1:2189-3254 GCA_964520805.1 uncultured Acidobacteriota bacterium
CGGTCGAGGGCAGGATGGAGCCCGCACTTCCCTGCCGATCTTCATCGACTTCTGGAAAGAGGCGATGAAGAAACTGCCGGCCGATCAAGTCTTTCCGCCGCCCATGCCGCGCTCCGGCTCGGAAATGGCGGAGGCCCGCCCTATTCAGTAACGACTTCGAGAGCGAGGTCGTAGACGTATTGACAACGGCTACACGCGACACTTATGGTACGTATATCTATTGTGTATGAGAACAAGGAGAAACTCATGCGTAACGCCGCCATCAACCTGCGGGCACTCCCCGCGCAGCGGGATCTAATTGATCAGGCTGCAAATCTATTGGGCAAGAATCGGTCGGACTTCATGCTCGATGCCGCCTGCGACAAAGCGCAATCAGTCGTGCTTGACCAGGTGTTTTTTCGTCTGGATACCGACAAATTCAAGCAGTTCACCCAACGGCTCGATGCGCCACCTACCCACAACCCGGGGCTTGCACGCCTCATGGCGGTCAAGGCTCCTTGGAAGGCATGAGTTTGCGGCTGAGCGCGCCGCTACCGCTACTGACCGACCATTTTCTGGATGAATTCGCGTGCGGCGAAGCTGTACTTGACGAATGGCTCAAGCGTCGCGCAATGACCAACCAATTGAGTGGGGCCAGCCGCACGTTTGTCGTGGCCGATCAGGACAAGCGCGTCTACGGTTACTACGCCATGGCTGCCGGCGCAGTCTCGCACCAGATGGCAACGAGTTCAGTGCGTCGCAATATGCCGGACCCCGTTCCGGTGATGGTTCTGGCGCGGCTTGCTGTCGATCATCGCGCTCAAGGGACCAAGCTTGGTGCTTCCTTGTTACAGGACGCGGTTAATCGGGCGATTGCTGTTTCCCAAAATGTCGGCGTCCGAGCACTGCTGGTGCACGCTCTTCATGACCGCGCCCAACAGTTCTACGAGCACTACGGATTTCAAGCATCCTCGGTGCATCCCATGACGTTAATGCTGCGCTTGAATAGCGCAAAACCCTATTCAGTAACGACTTCGAGGGCGAGGTCGTCGTGAAAGCGGGCGGATAGTCTGATCTGCGCGGCGA
>CAZFQH010000516.1:0-3224 GCA_964520805.1 uncultured Acidobacteriota bacterium
ACTCCGCCCTGACCGCCTCCGAGATCGAGCAACTGTTCGCGGCCATCGACCGTCTGCTCGCCCGCGGCGTGGGCATCATCTACATCTCGCACCGAATGAATGAAGTCGAACGGATCGGCCATCGGGTGAGTGTTTTGCGCGACGGCCGGAAGATCGGCACCTACAACCCGAAAGAGGTCGCGATCGAGGAGCTGATTCGACTGATGGTGGGCCGCGCGGTGGGGGACCACTTCCCGCGCCGTCGAACCCCTCCCGGGGACGAGGTTCTCCGGGTCGAGGGCCTCAACCGCCGCGGAGTCCTCAGCGGTATCAGCTTCGAGCTTCGGCGAGGGGAAATTCTGGGGGTCTCCGGCCTTCTGGGGGCGGGCCGAACCGAACTCGCCCGCGCTCTGTTTGGCGCGGATAAAAAAGATGGGGGCACGGTCACCGTCAAAGGCCGGATTGCGCTGGTGCGCTCGCCGAGGGAGGGCATTGCCGCAGGGGTGGGTCTGCTGCCCGAGGACCGGAAGACCCAGGGGCTCGTCCTCGATCTGTCCGTGCGCGAGAACGTGGCCCTCACTTCCGCCAAACGCCTGTCGCGTTTTGGCCTCGTGGACGTGACCGCGGAAGCGGCCTTGTCGCAACGCTATGTCGACGAGTTGCGAATCAAGACCCCGGGAATCGAGCAGAGGGCGGGGGCGTTGTCCGGGGGTAATCAGCAGAAGATCGTCCTCGGAAAATGGCTGGCCACCGGCGTCGACGTGCTGATCATGGACGAGCCCACCCGCGGCATCGACGTGGCAGCGAAAGTGGAGATCTACGAACTCATGAACCGCCTGACCGCGGATGGAGCGGGAATCCTGATGATTTCATCGGAGCTGCCGGAGATTCTGGGGATGAGCGATCGGATTCTGGTCATGCGCGAGGGTCGCCTGGTATCAACCTTCAGTGCGAGCGAAGCAAGTCAGGAAACCCTGCTGGGCGCAGCCCTGGGACAGGCCTCATGAAAAAGGCCTTGCAACTCCTGACCCGCTCGCGCCGAGCGGGCACTTTGGTGGGGCTCTTCCTCCTGGGCGCGCTTCTTTCGACGCTCTCGCCATTTTTCCTGACGCCGTCGAATCTCCTCAATGTGATGGAGCAGACCGCCATCAACGCGGTGATCGCGGTGGGAATGACCTTCGTGATTCTGTCGGCCGGCATCGATCTCTCCGTGGGCTCGATCGCCGCCCTCTCCGGAGTCGTCATGGCCGAGCGGCTGCAAGCCGGCTGGCCCCTGGGCGCCGCCATCCTGTGCGGCCTCCTCACCGGGGCGGGGTGCGGCCTGATGAGCGGCCTGCTCGTCACCCGAGGCCGCTTGCCTCCCTTCATCGCCACCCTCGGCATGATGAGTGTGGCTCGAGGGGCCGCCCTTCTCTTCACCGACGGCCGTCCCATTTCGGGATTCGACGAATCGCTCCGGTGGCTGTCCACCGGCCGCATCGTGGGCATTCCGGTGCCGGTGCTCCTCACCATTGTTCTCTATGCGCTCGCCATCGTTTTGCTGAACCGCACCCGCTTCGGCCGCTACGTTTACGCGATCGGCGGCAATGAGGAAGCGACGCGGCTTTCCGGAGTGGCCGTGGGTTTCCACAAGACGCTCGTGTACGTGCTGTCAGGGGTCACCGCCGCCCTGGGCGCAGTTTTGTTGACCGCGCGTCTCAACTCCGCCCAGCCCATCGCGGGCATGATGTACGAACTCGACGCCATCGCGGCCGTAGTCATCGGCGGCACCAGCCTGCAAGGTGGTCTGGGCACACTGGGCGGGACGCTTGTCGGCGCCCTGACTATGGGGGTTCTGCGGAACGGCCTTAATCTCCTCGGCATATCATCGTTTCTTCAGCAGATCGTGATCGGTCTCGTCATCATCGCCGCCGTCCTGATGGACTCGCTGGTGAAGTCGAGGCGCCGCTGAAGAGTGGCATCTCTCGAAATGGAGTCTCCCGAATGAAGCTCATTGCGTCGTCCAGAAATCTTCTCTTCGTCTCGATCGCGGCCGGTGGCCTGCTCGCCTCGTGCAGCGCCCCCGCCCCTCAGCCCGGCGCCCCGGCCAAACCACGGGTCGCCCTCGTCCTGAAGACGCTGAACAGCCCGTTCTTCATCGAGATGCAGACGGGAGCGAAGGCCGCGGCCGACCGCCTCGGGCTGGACCTCGTGGTTCAGGCCGCGGAGCGCGAGGTCGATGTGGAGAAGCAGATGCAGATCGTCGAGAATCTGATTCAAACCGGCATCAAGGCCCTGATGATCACGCCCAGCGGCTCGCGCGAAGTGATTCCGGTTCTCGCCAAGGCGACCGCCGCGGGCATCCCCATCATCGTGGTCGATACAAGGATCGACGCCGCGGCCGCGACCGCCGCTTCGGTGAAGGCCCTCACCTTCATCGGTTCCGATAACTTCGAGGGCGGGCGCGCGGCCGGAGCGGAACTCGTTCTTCAAACCAACGGGAAGGCGCAGGTGGCTATCCTCGAAGGCATCCCGGGTCACGATACCGGCGACTCGCGGCTTAAAGGTTTCCAAGAGGCGGTCAAAGACTCGCCCGGAATCAAGATCCTGGCTTCGCAGACCGCCAACTGGGAGCGCGACCAGGGCTTTACGGTGTTCCAGAACATGCTCCAGGCCCACCCCGCCATCGACGCGGTCTTCGCCTGCAACGACATGATGGCGCTTGGGGCCATCGAGGCCATCGCGGCCGCGGGCAAGACCGGCAAGATCCGCGTGATTGGTTTCGACGCGGTGGATGACGCGCGCAAAGCCATCGAAGCGGGCACCATGGCTGCCTCGGTCGCACAGTTCCCGGGCGAGATGGGACGGATGGCGGTGGAGAGTGCGGCGCGTGTTCTCAAGGGCGAAACCATCGAAGCCGAGCAGCGCGTGCGCATCGAGCTGATCAAGAAGATCGGCGGCCCAAGGTGAGCCCCGCCGCGAAAAAGCGGCTGCGGGGCCACATCTCATCGCCTGCAAGGCAGAGCGCAATGACAAGTGCACTCGCCGAAATCGCGACATCGCCCTTGCCACCGTCGGCGATTTCGACTCGCCGTCGGACAAGGGCGATGTCGCGATCCTTGGCGGCTTCGACTTCAACACTATGCTCTTCGAGCCCAGGCGAACGCCGCAGCAGGGACGAACAACCATTGCAACAGAGGCGACAAGCCGACATCGAGCCCGGGGAGCACCGGCATCAAATCACCGTAGCCCCAGCTGCGCAGCAC
>CAZFQH010000517.1:0-3216 GCA_964520805.1 uncultured Acidobacteriota bacterium
CACCGATGTGGGTCAGCCGGGGGACGTGACGGCGGTGGGGAGTACGAGGCCGATCGCGGTGGGCGCTGCCGGAGGAGCGACGGCATATTTCAGGGTGTCGAAGCGTCAAGGCGACAACTACAGGGTGGCGGCGTCGATGGACCAAGCTGAGATCGCGTCGTTCGTCCCGCGCAATGCGTCGTTGATCGGTGAGGTGGACACAGCTTCCGGCGCGCCGGTGACCGAGAACATCACGGAGATGTTGACGGTTTGGAGGACACTGCATCTAGAAATCGATAGCCTGGACGGCTCTGCCCTTCTGCAATCCGGTCCTGATCCGAGCGGCACGGGAGTGGTTCTCGATTTACTTGGTGTTGCGAGCGCGGTCGAGGAATCCCGCTTGGTTGACAACACCGCTCCCTTTGTCAATCCGGCTCCAAAAGGCTCGGGGCTGGTCGACCACTCACGGAGGGACGACTGGGTGTGGGCCGATTTGTTTTCGCCGACTCAGAGCAGTCCATCAATCAAGGTAATTGAGAACGACAAAACATCGATCAGGGTCGCGGCAGGACTGGATCTTCGGCAGATCTTCCAGCTTGGCCAGCCCTTCATCGTGCGAGATGACTTCGCGCAGGCCCTTGGCGCGCCACCGCTGGGTCTGGGCACCACCATCCTGGCCTTGACGTATGTTCGCGTCGCGGTCATTCCGGAAAGCGACAACGCGAGACGCACGCACCGCATGCTCCGCAATTTGAAAGCAGCAATGCTGGCGCGGCTCCCCAAGGATGTGGCGAGCAGTCCGAACTACTGGAGCGTGATGGTTGTGGATGCGTTCGATCCCGATGTGCCCAGAGACAACGACCCATCTGACCCATCCAGCCCAAATGGCAGCCGACGAAACGAGGTGGCTACGCTCGGTGAAACGGTGGGCCAGGTCCTTCAACCCCATCCGCCAAGCGGCGTCTCAGGCCTGGTCGGTCAAGTTGAGACTCAACCGATCTGTTCTGTCTACCGGGAAGCAATCCGCGACGCGTCGGAAGAGGGGTCGTGGGGTTCAACACCCGTCTCGCCGCTCGAGTCCACCCTTGCGCATGAACTGATCTGTCATGCACTGTCGTTGGGGCACGTCCGAGCGACATTGTGCAACGATATCCACATCGAGGGAGAGGAAGGAATCATCTTTCCGGCGAACCTTCTGGCGCACCTGCGAGGCCTTCCTCAGCCGAAAGGGTGCGCCAATACCCTTTGTCCCTACTAGCGGACGTCAAAGGAACAATATGAAAGTGACCCCCCTCGCCATCCTGATCCTTCTTGCGCAGACCGCTAGCGCGCAGGCGCCTGCCCAGATATCGCTGAGCGTTCCGAAGGTCTCGGTCATGACCGGTGAGCCGGTTGTGGTTGTTGTTCGCCTGACCGGCAATCTGTCTACGGCCGTCGACCCGGAGCTCGTCTGGGCGGACGCTCCCCTGAAGATTCTCGTCAACTCCGGTTCTGGCGCACGGCAACATCTGGAGAAAGCGTGGCTGTCTGGCTGGAGAGCCTCGAACAATAGGCCTTTGCCCCCGCAGGGCCTCACGATCGAGTACGTCCTTTCCTACGATGCGTCCCGCGAAGACTGGCCATTCGCTGCTCCGGGGACCTATCAACTGCAAGCCGCCTACCAGACGGACTCGGTTTCGCTTCTGTCGTCGCCAGTGTCACTCACCGTTTCGGCACCGAGTCCTTCAGAGATGCCCGTGCACGACGCCCTGCGGCTGGCCGGTCCACGCATCCTGGGCGTTCATCAAGCAGATCTCCTTGGAGGAATAGCCGCCGAGATAGTGACCCGCTACCCGGGGTCCGTCTATGTTCAGGAGCTGATCCTGAATGATCTACAGTATCAGCTAGGAGATGTCCTCAACGGCTTTGATCCGGACGTGCCCGAGCGCTCCGACGACCTTTCCCCGGCGAAGCCGGACGTGCGACCTGAGACGATCAGGCGTCGAGCGGAGAGCCTCCTTCCCGCTGCCGAGGCCTGCGCGGGGGTCGGCTCCGCGGTGCAAGCCGACGCGGTGCTTTTCCTGGCCGGACTTCAAGGTCTCTTGGGGCAGGCGGAAGCGAGCCAGCGGACGTACCGCCGTGTCGTGGCGGAGTTCCCTGGGCGCCGCGTGGTGGAACTAGCCCTTGAAGAGATGGACGATCAGACAGAACCCACCCTTGAGGTCCGGGCGATCGGCACCCTCTGGCCACCGAACAAGAAACTCGTCGTCATCACAATGGCCGTGACAGCGGGTGACGACTCCGGCACAGCCCCCACGATCACGCTCGTCTCGATCACCTGCGAGGACGCGTGCGATCCGGCTCAGGACATCGCCGAAGCGGCGTTCGGCACGGATGACCGCGCGTTCAAGCTGCGTGCCGACCGAAAGGGCGGTGGGAGCGGTCGCACATACACGATCACCTATGAGGCCACGGACACCGCAGGCAACAAGGCAACCGCGACGACAACCGTCGTTGTTCCCCACGACCAGGGAAAGAAGTAGCAGCTTCAAATACAGACCCCGGTCCCCAAACAAGACTGCGCTCATTGGAGTTGTCGATTCGCAGCCGCTCAATCTCACCACACTGAAGATCACAGTGGCTGGAGGAGATCTGACGTCCCGGTTCACTGTCTCCGCCACAGGCGCCTCCTGGACCTTGGGCGGGGGCGACGACCTTGCGGCGGGCAGCCTGACGATCACCGCGTCCATTGCGAACGCGCTGGACGAAGAGACCACCACGTCCGCTACCGTATCCGTACGTCCCACATTTACGTCCATCTTGCCGGAGGCGGCCCGGGTGGGCGACCTCGTTGAGATTGCCGGGTTCGGCCTGAGCCCGGATCCGGCTCAGAATGCCGCCGTCTTTCCCCGAGCGGCTTCGACGCCGCCCATCATCGTTGTGCCCTTCGAAACCGTGGCCGCCGATCTGCGGTCGGGGACGGTGCGCGTCCCCGGTGGAGCCAGAACGGGCAAAGTCTCGGTGCGAGTGAATGAGGTCGATTCTCTCGAGAGCGGCGATTTCTATGTGAAACCAAACCTGCTCAAGTGCGGCAACCTCGAAGACTTTGACCGCGGCGAACGGCGATGTCTATGCCATCTTCTCCGTTCCGGGGGCAGCGTTCCGTGAAGCCTCGTGCCCGGCGCCCTCGACGGCGGACGTCCGGTCCTACGTCCTGCGTCTCGGGGCCGATGGCGCCGCAGAGGTGCTGCTCGAAAG
>CAZFQH010000518.1:0-3214 GCA_964520805.1 uncultured Acidobacteriota bacterium
GTCAGCGAGCGGGTCAACGACACGTACCTCAAGGTCCAAGGGGTCCAAAGCGGCGTCGCGTCGTATGGCGAGACCACTCGTCTCATTCTGCAGGCCATCGAAACGCCGTCTCTCGAACTCGGCCGATTGCTAAGGTAGCGGGGAATGCCTCACGACACTTCGCTTCTCGCGACGCTTGCCGCCGCCCTTCTGGTGGCGTGGGTGCTCGGCATGCTCGCTCGCCGGTTTCGGTTTTCGCCCATCGTGGGCTACCTCCTGGCCGGGGTCGTCATCGGGCCCCATTCGCCTGGGTTTGTAGGGGACCTAAGTCTCGCCTCTCAGCTCGCCGAAGTGGGCGTCATCCTCCTGATGTTTGGGGTGGGCCTCCACTTCCACCTCGAACACCTGATGGACGTCAAGCGAATCGCGATTCCGGGCGCGCTGATTCAGTGCACGGTGGCGACGCTGCTGGGCGTGGCGATAGGGATGCTGTTCGACTGGCCCACCATTCATGGCTTCGTGCTGGGCATGGCGCTTTCGGTCGCGAGCACCGTGGTTCTCCTGCGCGGTCTCGAGGCTCACAACCTGCTGGGCACTCCCGCGGGTCATGTCGCGATTGGGTGGTTGATCGTGGAGGACATTCTTACGGTCATCGTCCTCGTCATTCTGCCGGCTCTGGCGCCCGCAGGGGCGGGGAGCATCAGCGCAGCGAGTCTCGCCGCCGCCATGGCCGTAGCAGTAGGGAAGCTTGCCGTTCTGGTGGCCATTGTGTTTCTGGTCGGAACCCGTGTGGTCCCGAGAATCCTCGTGGAAGTGGCGCGACTCCAGTCACGTGAACTGTTCACCCTCACGATCCTCGCCATCACGGTTGCGATCGCGAGCGGCGCCGCCGTATTCTTTGGCGCCTCCGTCGCCCTCGGCGCATTCCTCGCCGGCATGGTGGTCGGCCAGACAAAAGCGAGCCAGCAGGCGGCCGCCGATGCGCTTCCGCTCCGCGATGCCTTCGCGGTGCTGTTTTTTGTCTCCGTGGGGATGTTGTTCGAGCCCGCTTTTCTGACCCGCGAGCCGTGGCTCTTCCTCGCCGCCCTCTCCGTGGTGCTGGTGGGGAAGCCCCTCGCGGCCCTCGCGGTGGTGGCTTTGCTCGGCTACTCCACGCGAACCGCTCTGGTGGTGGCGGTGGGCCTGGCTCAGGTGGGGGAGTTCTCCTTCATTCTCGGAACGCTGGCGCGCCATCACGACCTGCTCTCCGAGACCGGCTACAACGTGCTCGTGGCCTGCGCGCTCGTTTCCATCGCGGTCAACCCCTTCCTCTTCCGACTCCTGGATCCAGTGGAGGCAGCGCTCCGCCTTCGCCCGTGGATCTGGCAGGTGTTGAACGCGGCGGCGAACCGGCGGGCCGAGAGGGTCAACGAGGCTACCGCGCAGGCGATCTCGTCACCGCGGACGCCCCTCGCGATCATTGTCGGCTTTGGTCCGGTCGGGCAGGCGGTCGATCGCGGACTGCGCCACGCGGGTCTCGAGACGGTGATCGTCGATCTCAACATCGACACGGTTTCGGAGGTCACGGGGCGCGGGCGGCTGGCCATCTACGGTGACGCCACTCACGATTTGATTCTGAAGGCCGCGGGAATCACCCGCGCCACCCACTTGATCGTGACCCTTCCGCATTCGGTGAATCGCGCGCCTCTGGTGACCGCGGCGCGGTCGCTCAATCCGAAGTGCCGGATTTTCGTGAGAGCCCGCTACTTGAAGGAGCGCGAGGAACTGATCCAGGTGGGCGCTTACGCCGCTTGCTTTGAGGAAGCCGAAGCCGCGGTGGCCTTGACCGCGGGCGTTCTGGCCGATCTTCTGATCGATGCCGCGACCATCGCGAAGGAGATCGACCGCGTCCGCGCGGAAACCACCGGCGCTTCGCTCGCCACGCTGACTCCGAGCGAAGGCACCTGATATCGGCTCTGCGAGTGCCCACGTGAAGGAGGGAATCAAACACGTTATTCCTCAGGGCCCGGCGCTAGAGACGGAACGGCTACGGGGAGCCCGTGCAGGCGCGGTCGAGGTGGGTGTAGCCGCCGTCGACGTACACGATCTGGCCGGTGGTGTGCGATGAGCGCGTCGAGGCCAGAAAGACGGTGGTGTCCGCAATCTCTGAAGCAAGGGTCACGCGCCGGCGGTCGAGGTAGATGGATCCTGCCCGGGTGAACGAGCGAATCGGCCTCGCTCAGGTAAACTCCCCGGCTTCCATGCTGCAAGTCGCTATCTCAAAGATCCCCAGCGAGGGGCTGGACGTCGATGAAGTCGTCAATGGCGAGCTTCTCGCCATTGATCCTGAAGAGCTGTCGACCGAAAAAGAGGGCCGGTTCAAGGCCCACGTCGAACGTTCCGACGGCTCCAGCCTGCACGTTCGCGGCCATTTGAACCTGAAGACTTCCGGGCCGTGCGCCCGCTGCCTGGCCGACACCCTTTTGGTGGTCGACCAGGAACTGGATCTCTTCTTTCTTCCCGAATCCCAGGCATTGTCCGAGTTCGACGACGACGAAGGTGCGCAGCTTCAGGATCGCGATCTGGTCGTCACTTTCTACAAGGGAGACATCCTCGACCTTGGGGGAGTCGTCCGCGAACAAGTTCTGCTTGCCCAGCCCATGAAACGGCTCTGCCGGGAAGACTGCAAGGGCGTTTGCCCGACCTGCGGCGCCGACCGAAACCTCACTAACTGCGGTTGCCCGAAAGAGGCGATCAGCCAAACCCCGTTTTCCTCGCTCTCCCTTCCTGGGAGCGCTGAACCTGCGCGTTCGAAGAACGCAGAGTAGAATCCCCCCCTTAAGACAATGCCTAATCCAAAACGCCGCCACTCCAAGAGCCGCCGCAACATGCGCCGTGCCCACGACTTCCTCGAGACCCCGAGCCTCTCCAAGTGCACCCAGTGCGGCGCTGCTACCATGCCTCACCGGGTTTGCGCGGGCTGCGGGTACTACAAGGGCAAGCAGGTCATCGCCGGGAAGAACGCCGCTTAGGGCGCTCGAAACAATCCCAGATTTGTGGCCAGGTTTTCTTGGCTCTAATCTCCTCCAAATGACCGGTTCTCTGAAGGGCGTCCGCATTGCCGTGGACGCCATGGGCGGCGAGGAAGCGGCGCGAGCTTGCGCTCGCTCTCGAGCCAAGCAAGCGCCGCTTCCTCGCCGCCCATGGCGTCCACGAGGCCGAGCGCACGGGCCTGTAGTCCGGTATAGACCCGGCC
>CAZFQH010000519.1:0-3208 GCA_964520805.1 uncultured Acidobacteriota bacterium
GGCTTCGTCGGATCTCGTGCGAAGGCCTCCTCGCCATGACCGGTAAAAGTTCGGCCAGGAGGCTGAGCGGAAGCCCTTCAGTCCCTCCGTCTGCGGAAGAAATTTCGCATCAACGCGGCACATTCTTGCTCTCGAACCCCGGGGAGCACATCGATGTGATGGTTCATTCCGAGGCTGCCGACCTGCAGCCGGCTCTCGAAGGCTCCCCACTTGGGCTCTCTGGCCCCGTAAACCACTCGGGCCACGCGCGCGCTGATTAGCGCTCCGGCGCACATGAGGCACGGTTCCACGGTCACCACCAGGGTCGTTCCTGGAAGCCGGTAGTTGCCCAGTTTTTGGGCCGCTGCGCGCAGAGCCACGATCTCGGCGTGGGCGGTCGGGTCCTGGGTCGAGATCGGTTGATTGAACCCTACGGCGATCAGGGTCCCAGAGGCATCGATCAAAATCGCCCCCACCGGCACTTCACCCGCCGCTTCTGCCAGATGGGCCTGAGCGAGAGCCCGATCCATCAGAGCCTCGTAGTCGGCGCTCACTCGGTGCCTAAGAGACCAGCAGGATCAGGAAGAAGAGAATGATGAGGAGGAGCGGCACGGAGGTCGCAATCGCCGCCGCCCGGCCGCGCTTGCGGGCAAGGAAGACCCAGGCCGCGATGGACGCGCCGAGGGCGAACAGGGGATAGGACCAGATCGCCCCCACTAAGAGCCAGGGCTGCCAGTTTGAGGTGGAGCCGGGAGCGTCGAACGCCATTACCGCCAGTCCGGCCATCGCGACCCAGGGGAGCAGTGACAGGGCGTATCCGAACTGGGACACGATGAGCCACGCCAGGACCGCTCTTGAAACCGGGGGGGTGGAGTCTTTCGGTTTGGGCCTCGCGAACCTCTGGGAAGAAGTGGTGCGCCCCGGAGGATTCGAACCTCCAACCTACAGATTCGTAGTCTATTGCTCTATCCAATTGAGCTAGGGGCGCCCGCGCGTCTTGGCGAAGAGACGAATGCTATCCGAGGCAGGCGTTGCCGACAAGGGCGCTACTTGAGGTCTTTGTTCCGCTCCATGTCCATCCACAACGCAAACAGGATGCTCTGGACGCCCGAATTGAAGCCGACCGCGGCAAAAAGGGCGGAAACCGGGCTCAGGGGGCCGACGGTGACTCGAAGATAGACAAGGTACAGACCGAACAGAAGGGAGGCGCCTCCGACCAGGAACCCGAAGGTGAGGAAGAAGATCAGCGGGTGAAAGTCCCGGATGATGTACTTCTCCTTCATCCTCCAGAAGTAGCACCGAAAGAGCAGCCACGAGATGGTCGGAATCACCTTGTGCAGTCTTATGCCCGACACCTCGCCCACGTTGTAGACCGGGCGGATGGGCACATCGCGCACTCGAAAGTCGTAGTTGTTCAACTCGACCAGCATGTGATTGGGAAATCCGTAGCGCGGGTAGAGCCGGCGCAACTGAAGGACCGCAAGCGCTTCGGCCCGGATCACCGTATAGCCGGTTTGTGAATCTGCCACATGCCAGTAACCGGAGGCGATCTTGGTGAGAAGCGAGAGCACGGCGTTACCGAGGTACCGGGTTCTCGGAATCAGCCGCCAGGCCTCGCCGGTGATCAGTCGGTTGCCCTTGGCGTAGTCGACCTTGCCGCGCGCGCACGGGGCGAGCAGCTTCGGGAGGTCCTCGGGGTCCATCTGGGCGTCCCCGGCCATGACCACCACCAGATTCTTCTCCCGCGCGATTCCAAGCGCCGCCTCGTAGCCGGTCACGATCGCGGCCCCCACCCCCTGGTTTCGGGCATGGCGGATCACATGCAGGCGCGGGCCGTGGATCTGTTTGAGCGCTTCGAGCTTCTCCCAGGTCTTGTCCTTCGATTCGTCGTCCACCACGATCACGTGGTCGACGAACGCGGGGAGACCGTTCACGACCCGCTCGATCAGAAGCTCTTCGTTGTGAGCGGGTACGACCACTGAGACTAGATTTTCCTGGAACAAGAGTTGGCCTTTTGGCGGAAGTCTATTTCTTTGTCAGTCGGAAGACCCGGAAATCCTCGACATCGCTGTAGACCTCGACCAGCGCCAGTGTGGGCTCGTTCAAGGGATCCGAAGGGACGACCGGATTGGGCTCGCCCGGACCGAGGAAGAGATGAGTGGCCGAAAACTCTTCGGCGAGGCGAGCCACCGGCTGTCCTCTGAGAGTCCGCGAGTAGAGCCGAGCCCGGCGCGAGGGCTCCGGCAGCGTCTCGTTGTCGCCGAGGCCTGGAGGCCAAAAGAGAACTCGTCGGCCGCCCAGGGCCGCGAGGGCCGCACTGTATTCAGGCGAGGCCAGGATCACGTCGCCGGTGGGTACGTTGAGGCGGATCCAGGCGAGAGGCCTTTGGAGCGATGTCCCCGGGTCACGCGCTGCTTCGAATCCGGGCACGCTGTGGGGAGGGAGCCACCACAAGAGTCCACTTCCTCCCGCGGTCACCAGGAGAACCAGCGCCTCGAGACGCCGAACCCGATTCGCCGCGCGGCCGCTTCGGCGAAGGGCGACGCGCAGGGGCGAAGCCAGGAGCAGAGTCGCCCCGAAAAGCAGAGTCGTGGACTCGACCAGCACCGCGGCACCGATCAATACCGAGATGATGCCGAGTCGATATTTTCGCAAAAGCCGCCCGACTCGCGGCCACCGCGTGGCCACGGCCATGGCCATGACCCCCAAAAACGCGGCCAGCGAACCTGTGGGGTTTTGCAGGATCCAGTCGAAGGGGGAGTGGCCCGGCCACAATCCGCCCGCGAGCAGCAAGGCTCCCGCAAAGCTGGCGGTCGCACGATTCCTGAGGGCCAGGAATGGCAGAACCGCGAGAACAACCACCAACAACCCTGCGGAGATCTGCGGCAACCCCTGCGCGATCGTGACCGGGACACCGATGCTGGTGAGGAGTGAAGGGACGGAGACCTCGGCCCTGGTGCCCGCGACAAACCCCCCGCCTGAGTTCCCCGCCGCGCCTATTCCCGCCTGAGACCACTGTCGTGTGAGTGCTTCATCCGTACCCAGACCGTACGGCGTCCTGATCTGGATCAGCCAGTAGGACAGGCCGACGGCGGCGCCGATGGCGAACAGGAGCACGGCCAGCCTGGCCTTTCCCTTGGACCAGGCGAGGGATCCGGCGAGGGCCCAAAGGAAGACGACGACCCTCACCGCAGGCAGCGAGGCTTCCTGCGCAACCAGAACCTGCAGG
>CAZFQH010000520.1:0-2298 GCA_964520805.1 uncultured Acidobacteriota bacterium
GGTCGCGGAACGGGAACAGGCGGCGGGTGCTGAACGACTGGCGATGGTGATGCGCCACGCCAACGATGTCATCCTTTTGATGGATGAGAATGGAGTCATCCTTGACGCCAACGAGCGGGCCGTGAACGCCTACGGCTACACGGTCGAGGAGTTGTCCGCTCTGCCGCCCTACGCATGGCGCGTGGACGGCGCGAGGACGGAGACCGTGACATACCTGCGCGACACCCTGAGCACCGAGGGTAGCCGGTTTGAGACGGAACACCGGCGGAAGGATGGCTCGGTCTTTCCCGTCGAGGTCAGCATGCGCGTCCTTGACATGGAGGGCCGGCGGGTCAGGCTTGGCATCTACCGCGACATCAGCGAGCGCAAGATTCACGAAAGGGAACTCGAGCGCGGCAATCGCTTGTACGCGTCGCTGACCCAGGTAAATCAGGCGATCGTTCGAGCCTCCAACCCGGGGGACCTCCTCACCAGCGCGTGCCGCGCCCTCGTGCAGTTCGGGGGATTCCGCATGGTCTGGGTGGGAGCGGTCGACCCCGAGACCGGGGCCATCCGCCCTAAGACGGCTTTTGGAGACGTTTCCGGATATTTAGACGCCGCGAAATTCTCCAGCATGGTCGAACCCATTGGGATGGGGCCGACGGGCGTCGCCATTCGCGAGAATCGCACCGATGTCTGCAACGACATCGTGGCCGACGCCCGTATGGCTCCGTGGCATGGAACCGCCGCCCGGGGCAACTACCGAAGCCTGATCGGTCTGCCCCTTCAATTCGCCGAAGGCGAGCGCGGATGCCTCGCGGTCTATTCCGGCGAGCCCGAATTCTTCGGCGCGCCGGAAGTTGCACTCATCGAGCAGGTGGCACAGGACATCGCCTTCGGCCTGGCCGGCCTGAATCGCGATCACCTCCGCCGCGAGGCCGAGGAGAAACTGGAGCAGAGCGAATCCCGCCTCCGCCTGGCCCTCGACGCCGCTCATCTGGGAACGTTCGATTGGGACGTACCCGGCAATCACATCACGTGGTCGAGATGGCACGAAGAGATGTGGGGCTTCGAGCCTGGAGAATTCAAGAACACCTATGAGTCTTTCTCTGAACGGATCCTTCCCCAAGACCTGCTCGAGCTGAACGCCGTGGTTGCCCGCTGCGTTGCCGATCAAGCGCCGTACAGCTCCCAATTCCGCGTGGTCTGGCCGGACGGCAGTCTTCATTGGATACAAGGCCGAGGCGAGTTCACGTTCAGCCCGGACGGCCAGCCTCTTCGGATGCGAGGCGCGGCGCAGGAAATCACCGCGCGCAAGGACGCCGAGGCGGCGCTTGCCGCCAATCTCCGCGAGGCGCAGGCGCGCAACGAGGAGTTGAACCGCTTCAACCGCGCCATGGTGGACCGTGAACTGCGGATGATCGAACTGAAGCAGATGGTGAACGCGCTGCAGGCGCGGCTCGGCGAATCCCCGCGGTTCGCCACCCCGGCCGACGCGCGGTCTACGAGTAAGGGGCCGGTGCGGTCGTGAAGGCCCCGTCGCCGCCGTCGCGGACCGGCCTGGTCACCGACCCCGGGCTCGGGCGCCCGGAGACCGGCCGGGCGGCTCCCCTGGCCACCATCCAGGGCGGGTTTCTCGTGGCCAACCTGAACACCGGTAAGACGGAGAATGCATTCACGGTGAAGGACAACGGTGTCGGCTTCGACATGGCTCATGCGAAGAGGCTCTTCGGGGCGCCACGATTTCAGCGAGGTGGTCCGGCAGATTGGTCTGTACCGGGTCATCACCAACGTCGCGCCGTCGAAAGTGTAGGTCCTTCGTGAACGCCTCCATCACTCCCCTCTCCGTCCTTCTTGTCGAGAACTCCGCGAGCGACGCGGATCTTATAGTTCGGGAACTGCAGAAGGCGGAATTCGACGTGACCCACGAGCGCGTGGCCGACCTCGAGGAGATGAGGGCCGCTCTGTCGCGGCAGTCCTGGGACCTGGTGATCTCTGATTTCAGCCTCCCTGGCTTCGGAGCCGTCGCCGCCCTCGACGCTTTGCACCAGGCCGGCCTGGACCTGCCGTTCATCGTTGTCTCAGGCGTGATCGACGACGCCTCCGCCATCGAACTCATGCGGACGGGTGCTCATGATTACCTGATGAAAGGGAACCTTGCGCGTCTGGCCGCGGTGGTTCATCGCGAGGTTGCGGAAGCGCGCAGCCGGGCCGAACGCCGCCGCGCCGAAGCAGCCGTGCGGGAGAATGAGCAGCGGTTCCGGGCCATCGCCGACTCCGCCACCGACGGCATCGTGGCCACCGACGCGAGCGGCCTCG
>CAZFQH010000520.1:2308-2801 GCA_964520805.1 uncultured Acidobacteriota bacterium
TTCTTCAGCCGGGGCGCTCAGGTCATGTTCGGCTACTCCGAGGACGAGGTGGTGGGGTGGCATGTCACTGTCCTCGTCCCCGAGGACGATCGAGCCGGGCAAATCGAGGACATGGCTCGCGATTCCACCGTGGAGACCCCGACGATGATTGGCAGAGTGCGAGAGGCCCGGGGTCGCAAGAAGGACGGCACGATCTTTCCAATCGAGCTTGCGGTTTCCAGAGGCGCGGTGCGGGAACAGGTGCTTATCACCGCGGTCGTCCGTGATATCACACCGCGCAAGGCGATTGACGACACGCTGCACTTTCTGGCCGAGAGCAGCGGCCCGGCCAGTCCAGAGGAATTCTTTCGACTCCTCGCGCGCTTTCTCGCACGGGTGATGAACGCCGACTTCGTGTGCATCGATCGGCTTTCGGGCGAAGGCCATACCGCAGAGACTCTCGCCGCGTTCACCGACGGCCGTTTCGAAGACAACATCGTTTATGGATTGAAAG
>CAZFQH010000520.1:2811-3198 GCA_964520805.1 uncultured Acidobacteriota bacterium
GATTGAAAGACACGCCGTGCGGCCAGGTGGTGGGAAAGAAGGTATGCGTCTTCCCCTCCGGCGTGGGCCGCCTCTTTCCCCACGATGAGGCGCTGCAGAAGCTCAACGCGGAGGGCTATATCGGGGTCACGCTCTGGGGTGCTGGCGCGCCCATCGGCCTCATCGCCGTGATCACACGAAGGGCCTTTGGCGACACCACGCTCGCCGAGTCCATCCTGAACCTCGTGGCCGTGCGGGCCGCGGGCGAGATCGAACGCGGGAACGCCGATGCTGCACTGCGTGCTCACAACGACGACCTGAACCGCTTCAACCGCGCCATGGTCGACCGTGAGCTGCGGATGATCCAGCTCAAGGAAGAAGTGAATGCTCTTCGCGCCCGGCTCGGGG
>CAZFQH010000521.1:0-3192 GCA_964520805.1 uncultured Acidobacteriota bacterium
GTCGAAAGGCCGAAGGAGGCCTAGCAAAAATGATCGAAGGCAAAGTGAAGTGGTTTAACGAGTCCAAGGGTTTTGGATTTCTCTCGCGTGATGGTGGACCCGATGTGTTCGTCCATCACTCGGAGATCAAGGCCGATGGCTTCCGTACGTTGAACGAAGGCGATCGCGTCAGCTTCGAAGTCGTGGACAGCCCCAAGGGTCCGCGCGCCGCTAACGTCAACAAGATCTAAGCGGTCGGTTTCGAAGAAGCAGCGTCGCTTCTTTGCCCGGGGTTTTCGAGCCTGCTCGAAACTCCCGGGCTTTTTCTTTTTCTCCTCCATTCAGCCTCCCAATGTCCCAGGTCCTGAAAACCCTCCGTCGCGCCGGACAGATCGCCCGGGAAGTCCGCGAGTTGGGCGCCGCCCTCATCGTGCCCGGGGCGTCCTTGCGCACCGTCATCGAGACGGTTGAGAGCGAAATCGAGAAACGCGGGGGGAAGCCCGCCTTCCCCGCCCAGACCTCGATCAACGAAGTTGCGGCGCACGACTGCCCAACCCCGGACGATGATCGGACGTACCAGGAGGGCGATCTCGCGAAGCTTGACATCGGCGTCCACATCGACGGGTGGGTGGTCGACACCGCGACAACCGTGAATGTAGGCGGAACCGGCAACGGCCGCATGATCGAAGCGGCCCGCCAGGCTCTGGCCGCCGCGGTGCAGACCGCGAAACCAGGACTGCCGGTCCGGGAGGTGAGTGCGGCCATCGAGAAGGCGATCACGAGCGCCGGATTCACACCGCTCGAAAACCTCTGCGGCCATGGCGTCGGCCACTACATCGTGCATGCCCCGCCCGCGATCACGAACACGGTGCGCGCGGCCGAAGGGCGGCTGCCCATGCGCGGCGTGATCGCCATCGAGCCCTTCGCCACCGACGGCCACGGACGGTCGGGCCCGCGGGGAGCGTCCGAGGTTTTCCGCTTGCTTCCTGAGGCGAAGGATCGGCTGAAGGACTTCGGAGCGGACGGTGACTTCGCTCAGGCGCTGCTCGCCTGGCGCGGACTGCCGATCGCTCGCCGCTATTTCCGGGAGTTCGGCAACGAACTCGTCGCCGAGGTCTTCCGGAAGCTCGAGCGCGCCCACCTCCTTCATTCGTATCCACCGCTGGTCGCGCTGTCGGGCCGGCCAGTCGCTCAGGCCGAACATTCGGTGTACCTCGGTCCCGAAGGCGTCATCCAACTGACCTAGTTGAAATAGGGGGCCGCAATGTTCAACGTCTGCCTGCTCAGCCCCCATGCCCCCGTCGCTGCGCAGGTGAACCCTGGCTCCGCTTGTTGCGCCCGGCGATGCACCAGGCCGCTTCCCTAAGCTTCCTGCGCTGATGGTTCGAAAGAAATGACCCAGGAAAAAACCCGTTTGGCCTACTCGACCGGGGGCGAGGCTCCGGCCCCGAAGGCTCTGGGTGCCGAAATGGAGCGCAAGACCAAGGGCGCTCGCATTCGGCTCGAGAAGCGCGCTTCCGGACGGGTGGTGACCGTCATCGCGGAGGTGCCGGGGTCCCCAGGCGATATCGAAGCTCTCGCAAAACTCCTCAAGACTCGCTGCGGCACGGGCGGGGCGGTGAAGGACCTCGATATCGAGCTTCAGGGCGACCGGCGCGACGCGGTTCAGATGGTGCTGCGAGAGAAGCGGATTCCCCACAAACTCGCGGGAGGCTGACCCTGTGCTTGGTAAGGTGATGGCATGACATCCGTCGACCGAAACCCTTTCCGTGCCGGCCTGCTGGAAGGCCGTACGATCCTGATCACCGGCGGCGGCACCGGTCTCGGCCGCTCGATGGCCCTCAAGTGCGCGAGCGCCGGTGCGAAGATCGCGGTGGTCGGCCGGCGCGAAGAACCGCTGAAGGCCACCGTGGCCGACCTCGAGAAGATGGGTGCCCGTGCAGACTTCGCGACGTGCGACGTGCGGGACTCGGCCTCCGTTCGCTCGGCCTTCAACAAGGTAGAGGAGGGGCTCGGCCCGGTGAACGCCCTCATCAACAACGCGGCGGGGAACTTCCTTTGCGCCTCCGAGGATCTTTCCGATAACGCTTTTGACGCGGTGGTGAAGATCGTCCTTTACGGCACGTTCAACTGCACCCGGGAGCTTGGCCAAAGGCTCATCGAACGAAAAGCGACGGGAGATGTCCTGGCCATCGTGACGAGCTACGCAACCACCGGCTCGGCTTTCGTACTGCCTTCGGCCGCCGCCAAAGCCGGCGTACTCGCCATGATGCGATCCCTGGCCGTCGAATGGGCCACCTATGGAATCAGGCTCAACGCCATCGCCCCCGGTCCTTTCAAAACCGAAGGCGCATTCTCCCGCCTGATGGTGGGAGAACTCGAAAAGCAGGCGCTTAAACGGGTCCCGTCGCGGCGCTTCGGCGATCACGACGAGCTGACCAACCTCGTCGCCTACATGCTGTCGGACGCGAGTCCCTACCAGACCGGCGACTGCGTCACGATCGACGGCGCGGAGGGCATCTTCTCAGGCCAGCAATTCGCGGGCTTCGCCCACCTCGATCGCACCGCCGCCAAGGAAATGATGTCCGCGGTCAAACCGAAGAAGTAGGCGTCCGGGCCGCAAAAAGGTGCAGAGGGCTCGGCGGCGCGGCAAGCCCCACGAGAACCCGGCCAAAAGCCGAGGCGGGATCCACATGGGTGACGTCGTGCGCATCCAGAAGCGCCTGAATCCACGCGGACTGAGCGCCTTCGTGGCTTTCCCGGCCGAGGAAAAGATGTTCGGCGACCAGGAGGTAACCGACGGACAGGCTCAGTTCCTCGACCACCGGTCGACGACCGGTGCCGAGGTTTTCGATGCTCGCACGCAGCACCTGGTAGGCGGGGCCGAAATAGGGCTCCGCGTCGATGTCGAGAACCTGACGCTTGGCCTGAGAGAAACGCAGTCCGTAGAACGCGGGCCCCACACCGTGAACATGGAGGAGCAGCCGCAGAAGACGAAGTCGCAGGCGCACACCGGCCCCGGTCACCAGACCGCGGGAAGCCCACGGCACGACCGAAGCGAAGAAGAACCCCCGAAACAGAAAGCGGGCCAGGCTCGTGCCGGGAGCGGGTGCGGTGACGAGCTTGGTTGCCGCAAACTCCCCGGTGAGACTCACGTACTCCTCGAACTTGTCCTTCTCGAGCTTGCGCACCCGGTGACGCGTCCAGTCTTCC
>CAZFQH010000522.1:0-2075 GCA_964520805.1 uncultured Acidobacteriota bacterium
GCGATGAAGGACGCGGCGGCCGCAGCCCAGAAACCCGGCGGCCCCGCCGCCAAGAAGTAAGGAGGTCTGGGGAATAATCATGGCTGAAAACGCATACACAAAACTTCCCAAGAACCAGCAGATGGGGATTGGGGCGGGGCTGGCCGTTGCCATCGGCGTCGCCTTCTACTTCATGTGGTGGGAGGGCGAGGCCGTCCGTCGCGATGGCCTGCTCACCCAACTTGCTGGTTTAAATGCCACCATCGCCGAGTTGAATGTGGTCAAGGCGAACCTGCCGGCCCTCGAGAAAGAGGTCGAGCAGTTGAGCCTCCGCCTGGATCAGCTGCGCCGTATCCTTCCGCCCGCCAAGGAGACTCCGGACCTCATGAAGCGGTTGCAGGCTCTTGCGTCCCAATCGAATCTGAAGATCAAGAGCTTCACTCCGGGGCAGACCTCCCAGAAAGAGTTTTATCAGGAGTGGCCCATTGAGATCCAGGTGGACGGTACTTACCCGAATCTCGCCACCTTCTTCGACCGGGTCGGCCGCCTTCCCCGAATCGTCAATATCGGCAACCTTCGGACCCAGGCGTCGGCGCGGCAAAACTTCAGCCAGACCCTTTCGGCCCAGTACACGGCCATGACCTACGTTTACTCCGAACCCGCGCCGAAGCCGGGGAAGAAGTAGGAGCGACCGACATGAAGAAATACATGCTTCTGGCTCTGTGTCTGGCCGCGGTCGCCCCGACCGTCCTTGCCCAGCAGCCGGCCGCAACCCCAGCGCCTGCGGCGACCCCGGCTCCGGCCGGCCCCGCTGGCGGCGAGTTGGTTCAGTCGATCCTAGAGCAGGATCTGGAACCACCCAGAAACGGTTTCATCTACAATCCCGCGGGTCGCCGTGATCCGTTCGTCAGCCTCGCGAAACCCGTCGCCGCCGACGATTCTTCGGCGCGCCCCCGCCGTCCCGGCATTGAAGGATTCCTCTTGCAGGAGACGAGCCTCAAGGGGGTGGTGAAGACCGTGGATGGCTGGATAGCCGTTCTTGAAGGCCCGGACAGGAAGGGCTATTTCGTTCGCACGGGCCAGCGTCTGCACGATGGAGTTCTTCTTTCCATCGACGCCGCCGGTTTGACATTTCGACAGGAGATCACGGATCCGCTGTCTCCGGCAAAGAGCCGCGACGTGAGGAGACTTCTGAATTCCGCCCAGGAGGAGAGCAACAAATGAGGCTTGCAACATCGGTATCCATCAGCCTCGCCATCGGCTTGTGCGCGCTACCCGCGCACGCCCGCCAGGCGCCGGCCGCCGCTCGCACCGTTCTTGCCGATTTGCGGCAGGAGACGGGCGACGCTTCGACCCGGCTCGTGATTGCAGGTTCGGCGAGGCCGACCTTCACCCATCACAGCCCGGACCCGCTGACCGTCGTGGTCGACATTGCGGACGCCGACTCGTCCAGGCTTCCGGCACGACTCGAGGTCGCTACCCGCGAAATCGAATCCCTTCGGGTCTTCTCTCTGGCCAGAGGCGATGGTCGTAGCGCCGCCCGGGTCGAGGTGCGTCTGGCCGCCATGGCTCCTTACACCGTGGAGGAGTCCGGCAACGACCTCATCATCACGGTCTCGCGACCGGCGGCGCTGATTACATCTCCGGCCCCGCTCGCCGTCCCGCCGCCCGCGGTGCCCATGACGCCACCGGCCGCCCGCGCCGCAGCGACTCGTCCAGCCTCCAGCCCGGACGCAGCACCGAAGGCAACCCGCATTTCGGGTATCTCCCGCCTGACCAACGGGAGGGTGGGCTACCACGTGCAGGGGAATGGCACTCTCCGCCCGGAGACCTTCTTCCTCAAGAACCCCAATCGCCTGGTGGTGGACTTCCCGGACGTACTTGCCGCCCGCAACCAGCCTCTGCCCGAGGCGGTGAGCCCGGTCAAGGGGATGCGGCTCGCTCAGTTCTCCGCTGCGGCTCCGCGAGTGGCCCGGCTGGTACTTGAGATTGACGGAACCACCCCGTATCAGCTCGTGCCCGACGCCGATGGAGTTGCCATCGTGTTTGGCCAGGGATCGCCCGCCGCTCCCGCGCTCCTCGGTGCGCCGCCGAAG
>CAZFQH010000522.1:2085-3192 GCA_964520805.1 uncultured Acidobacteriota bacterium
GACGGCTGAGCCAGAAGCCGTTCCGACCACCGCGGTCGTGCAGCGTGAGCCGGTGCCCCTCCAGACGCCAGCACCCGCTCAAGACTCGGCGATGAATGCTCCGGCCCCGGCCGCCGCTGCGCCGATGCCCGTGCCGATGGTGGTCAAGAGCGCCCCCCGGCCCGAGCCGATCGCTCAGTCCTCCTCCAGCGGGTCCGCCCAGGAGTCGAGCATTAGTCAAGCGGTGGGCCGGCCGGGCTCGTTCACCGGCCACCCCATTAGCCTGGATTTCAAGGATGGGGACATCATCGACCTGTTCCGGTTGATGTCGGAGATCTCGGGTCTCAACATCATCGTGAATCCGGGCATCGCAGGGAAGGTGAGCCTGACCGTCAAAGAAGTTCCCTGGGATCAGGCGCTGGATCTGATCCTCAAGACGCAGGGACTCGGGTACACGGTTGACGGAAACGTCGTCCGTATCGCCCGCCTCGCCGACCTTCAGCGCGAGGAGGTCGAGATCCGCAATCTGAAGAAGGAGAAGGAACTCTCCGGGGAGCAGACCTCCTGGCAGGGTCGCCTTTCGTATCTAGACACCGACCAGGTGAAGAGCGTGGTTGAGAAGACGGTCTTGTCCGACCGCGGGACCTTCACCGCCATCGGGACGAGCCCGGTTTTCATCGTGCGCGACCTTCCGGATCGCGTGGCCGCCGCCCAGAAGCTGGTCCTAGAGCTCGACCGGCCGAGCGCACAGGTGGAGATCGAAGCCCGCATCGTCGTAACCACCCGTAACTTCTCGCGGTCCCTCGGCGTGCAGTGGGGCTTTCTGAATCAGCAGGTTCCGCAGTACGGCAACACCACCAACCTCGCCTTCCCGAACTCAATCATTGTGAACGGCCAGGCCGCGGGCGGCGACGGCAACCTGCAGGGGCTTCCCTCGAACGCTGGCATTGGACAGCCGGGACGCGGCTACATGGTCAACCTCCCGGCCCAGGGTCTGAACACCGGCATCGGGATCTCGATGGGGAACATCCTCGGCAGCTTCAACCTGGATGCAGCACTGAGCGCCGCGGAAAGTTCGGGCAAGGCGCGCATCATCTCGACGCCGCGCATCACCACCCAGAACAAGGT
>CAZFQH010000523.1:0-3189 GCA_964520805.1 uncultured Acidobacteriota bacterium
ATATTAATCCGTTTATCCGGATGCAAGGGTATATTGATGGGGCTCGCCGACCGAGGTACTTTGGATTCAGGAATTGACGCCCGCTTCTAACCATTCAAGAGAAGACCTCGGGTCCGAGGCCGCCTCGAACCGTCGCGCCCTGGTGGTGCGGATCGGCGCTTTGGGCGATGTCCTGCTGACCCGACGGCTCACCTATTCGCTCTCGCTCGCGGGCTTTCGTTCAACTCTGCTCGCCCCGGCCCGGCACGCCTTGCTGCTTCTGGCCGACCCCTGGATCGAGGCGGTTCTCGATTCAGAAGCGCCCGCGCTCGCCCCGGCTTTCGAAGGGGTGTGGCCCGGCCAGAGCGGTGCCTTCGACCTCGCCTGCGTGATCTCTCGCCAGGAGGGCCTGGTGATCGCCGCGCATCAAGCGGCCGCCGTGGTTGTAAGTGTGTCGCCGACCCCGCTGCGAGAAGACGCGCCCATCTGGGCCCAGTGGGCGGAGGCCACAAGCGAGATCACGTCGCTATTCAGAGGCGCTCTTCCCGCTCTGAGACCGAAGGCTGCGGATGCCGTCCTCTCCGGAGCGAGCCTCATTCATCCGGGGAGCGGCTCAACCGCAAAGAACTGGCCGGTCGAGAAGTTCCTGGCCCTCAGCCGACAGTTGCAGGGTCTCGGCCATCGCGTCGTCTGGATTCGCGGACCCGCCGAAGTGGGGCAACCGGATGCCTGGGACGGCGAGAGGATCGACCGCCCCTCGCTTCAAACTCTGGCCGCGATACTGGCGGTCTCTCGCATCTTCATCGGGAACGACTCCGGCGTCTCACACCTCGCGGGGGCCACCGGCACTTCCTTGGTCGTCCTGTTCGGACCCACGAATCCCACAGTGTGGCGCCCCGACGGGCCGAGAGTTCAGGTGGTGCGAGCGGCCTCGGGCGCTTTGGAGGACATCAGCGTGGAATCGGTCGTGATGGCCGCGGACCACGAGCCTCAGTCGCCAGGTTCGACGTAGGGACAGGCCTTGTGCCTGCCCTTCGCTACGAGGCGCCGGGAGCTCAGGCTCCGGTCGCTGAGCTCATCGTAAGGCGTCCAGTCGAAGCAGCGGTTGCTGAGCTCATCGTAGGGCGTCCAGTCGAAGCGACCCGCGGACTGCCATCGCGGGTCTCGACGGTCCCTTCGACGGTCTGAGAACGGAACAGGGACCGCCCTTCGGGGACATCGGGTAGGGGCAGGCCTTGTGCCTGCCCTTCGCTGCGAGGCGCCGGGAGCTCAGGCTCCGGTCGCGGTCACGCTGGGCGTCGGGGCGAGCGGTCGGATCGGACTCATCTTCTCGGGAAACTTCGGGGTGACGAAGGCATAGGCCTTGCGGAACAACTCGAAGTCCTTTTCGATGTCGCCGGTTGGATGGATGACGTCGCTCAGGAAGCCGCCGCTTTTCGTGCGGTAGTCGACGAACGCGCAGGCGATCGGCACCTTGGCTTCTACGGCGATCCAGTAGAAGCCGGTCTTCCAGCCCTCGGTGAGTCTTCGGGTGCCCTCGGGCGCCACCCCAAGCAGGAATTCATCGGCCGACTCAAACCAGGCCGCGGCGGCCTGGACGGTGTTCTGACGCTGCGTGCGGACGACCGGAACCGCGCCCAGGCCACGCATCAGCCAGCCGAGCGCCCCCTTGAACATGGTGTGCTTGCCGAGGAAGCGAAGGTCCATGCGAAGCAGGGAGGCGCACCCGAGCATCCAGAAGCCGTCCCAGTACGAGGTGTGGGGGGCGCAGATCATCACGTACTTGGGAGTGTTCGAAGGCGGTGAGCCAGCCGCCTTCCATCCCGTCAGGCCAAACACGACCTTGGAGAGCCCGCGGATGAACCAGGTCTGGATCAGTGGATTTCGAGGAAGCTCCCGTGGGGGAGGTGGGGGCGAGGTATCGGCAGGCATCGAGGAACTGAGGCTAATGGAATCGAGGCCACATCGCCAGATCTGCATACGATTTGAACCTGAGGCCAGTTGTCGGCATTCTCGGTCTCCTGGACCCGACCCGACCCTTCGCCTGGGGGCGGGACTGGGACCTCAGGATCAGCGCCCACTGAAAGAAGGAGTCAGGCCCCGGCCGCCGTCTTGACGATCTGATCCAGGTGGCCCCGGTCATGGCCGATCATGATCTCGACGATCCGTTCAATGGTGATTTCGCCCCGCTTCGGATGAATGCCTGAGCGTTCCCTTTGTGACGCTACCCAAGCGCGTAGCAGCCTGAGGTTGTCCTCGCGCAGGCGCGCGAACTCCTTCGAGGGTCGCGGTCAGTAACGCCAGCTCGTAATGTCGGCTCCCGGCGGGGCCGTCTTCAGAATCCGCTCCACGATCTTCGGTGCAAACATCTGGTGATAGCGCAGGCGCGAATACGCGTTCGACCGCGTGTGATCGCCGTTCCAGCAGTGTTCAGCGCGATCCCCGTATAAGACCTCGCCCCCGAACCGCGGGTTTTTCGTGGACTTCAGGAACTCTTCGGTGAGGTACACCGCGTTGTTGAGGTAGTAGTTGTCCATGTCGCCCACATAGATGTTGACCTTACCTTCGAGCTTCTTGCCAAGGCCCTTCTCCCAGTCGCGCTTCATGATGTAGGAGAGGTCGTAGTTCTCTCGCCAGTAAGCCGCCACTTCCTTGTCGATCTGGCCGGTCTTGCGATCCCATATGGGCTTGGGATAGCCGTCCGGACCGACCGGTGAATAGGTGGCCGTCCAGATATCGAACTGCCCCCCCGAACGCCCCTTCGAGCCGAGGACACTTTCCATCCGGTTCATCTGCTCGACGGTGGCCGAAATGTGACCGAGGTAGTTTCGATGGGCCGGACGGGCCACGACCTTCCACGGGCCCGTCGCGTAGTACGCGTTCTCGTCTTCGTAGATATTGACCGAAGTAAAGGCGCGGAAGTCGATGGGATCCGGACACGCGGCATAACAGCCGTTGTAGAAGTCGGGATAGAAGATCTGCACGGCGAGCGCTTCCCACCCGCCCGTCGATCCGCCGTACATGAAACGCGACCACGGCGTGCCCAATCCTCGGAAGGTCTTCTCGATGTATGGAATCAACTCTTCATTGATGGCGTCGCCGTAAGGGCCTTGGTTGGGCGTGTTCACCGCGTACGAGTCGTCGTAGTAGGGCGTGGGGTGCTGGATCTGGATGAGCAGCATGCGCGGGAAGTTGGGCCCCGTCCAGTCT
>CAZFQH010000524.1:0-3179 GCA_964520805.1 uncultured Acidobacteriota bacterium
CGGCATCCCCCTGGGCGACGTCACCACGTCGATGACCATCAACTCCCCGGCCCCCATGCTGGTGGCCTTCTACATGCTGGTGGGCGAGAAGCAGGGGGTGCCCGCGGACAAACTTGCGGGGACGATCCAGGCCGACATCCTGAAGGAGTTCATCGCCCAGAAGGAGTACATCTTCCCGCCCAGGCCCAGCATGCGCCTGCTCGTCGACATGATCCAGTACTGCACCGAGATCATGCCGAAGTGGAACACGGTCTCGATCTCGGGTTATCACATCCGCGAAGCCGGTTCGACCGCAGCCCAGGAACTGGCCTTCACTTTGCGGGACGGCATCGAGTATGTGCAGTGGTGCGTCGATCGCGGTATGGATGTCGACTCCTTCGCTCCCCGCCTCTCCTTCTTCTTCAACTCTCACTCCGACTTTTTTGAGGAGATCGCGAAGTTCCGCGCCGCTCGCCGCATCTGGGCTCGCACTATGCGTGAGCGCTTCGGGGCCAAGAATCCGCGCTCGTGGATGTGTCGCTTCCATACCCAGACCGCGGGCGTGTCGCTCACCGCGCAGCAGCCGATCAACAACGTGGCCCGCACGGCGATTCAGGCCCTCGCCGCGGTGCTGGGCGGCACGCAGTCGCTTCACACCAACTCGCTCGATGAGGCTCTCGCCCTGCCCACCGAGGACGCGGTGACCATTGCCCTGCGCACCCAGCAGATCATCGCCGAGGAAACCGGCGTCGCTCATACCGCGGATCCGCTCGGCGGTTCGTACTTCGTCGAGAAGCTGACGAACGACATCGAAGCCGAGGCTATTGAGTACATCCGCAAGATCGACGCGATGGGCGGCATGGTGGCCGCGGTTGAGAAGGGCTTTCCCCAGCGCGAAATCGGCGAGGCCTCGTATCGTTTCCAGCAGTCGATGGAGCGCGGCGAGAAGATCGTGGTGGGCGTGAACGGCTACACCATGGAAGAAAAGCCCTTCGATATCCTCTATATCGACGAGACCACCGCGCGCGAACAGACCGCTCGCGTCACCGGCCTCAAGAAGCGTCGAGACAACGCCCGCGTCGAGAAGTCTCTGGCCGTGTTGAAGGAGGGGGCCAAAGGCACCGCGAACCTGATGCCTCTCATCGTTGAAGCGAGCCGCGCCTACGCGACCATTGGCGAGATGTGTGACGCCCTCCGCGAGGTCTTCGGCGAGTACGAGGAGTCGCCGAGCTTCTGACCTGCTTCCACGAGCTGGCTCCGGCCGAGATTCGCCTCAATGAAATCCACGTCCGGGCGATTTCTTTTACTCGCAGCCGTCATCCTCACCATGAAAGATTGGAGGCTCGGTACGTGACGGTTTACGCGAACGAGGTCGAAAAGCGCCGCGCACCCATCGGGTCCCGGCGTTAGAATTCGTTGATGGCGACCGGTGAACTCAAGGTCGAAAGGCCTCGATGCGGTGGAGTAGGATCCCGCGATGGTCCACCCCCATCAACTACCGCTGCTCAGCCTTTTGTTTGTGGCCGCACTCCCACCGGCATCACCCACGGGCGGCTCGGAGGACAACCCTCCGCGCGTGGACTGGGAGATGGTGGCGAAGATCCGCGAAGAGGGGCTACAACGCTCGCAGGTAATGGAGACCGCAACCTACATCGCTGACGTGCTGGGCGCCCGGTTGACCCTCTCGAACGACATGTCGCGGGCCCAGTCGTGGGCCGAGTCCCACATGAAGAAGCTCGGACTGGTGAACGTGTTGATCGAGCCGTTCATGGACTATGGCA
Organism: uncultured Acidobacteriota bacterium; assembly: GCA_964520805.1. Classification (GTDB taxonomy): domain Bacteria; phylum Acidobacteriota; class Vicinamibacteria; order Fen-336; family JAGNNV01; genus JAGNNV01. The sequence continues at coordinate 1,761 of CAZFQH010000524.1, forward strand.
TCCGCTGGGACAACGAGTACGTTTCGCTCCATCTGCTCGAACCGGACTATCAGCCCATGGTCGGCTTTCCGCTGTCCCATACCCCGGGCACCGACGGGAAGCAGACCACTCGGGTGGTGCTGGCCGAGATCCGCACCCGGGCCGACCTCGAGAGACACCGCGGCAAACTCCGCGGAGTCTCGGTGCTCTCGACTCCCCCGGCCTTGGTGGATCGGGCCAGGTTTACGGCGGGAACCTCGCGCTACACCGACGCGGAACTTAGGGACATCGAACGGGCGATGTTGCCGGTGGCCACGCCGTCCCCCTCGGCCACACCCAAACCCAACCCCGACCTCGTGCCGGCTGAAGAGAAGATGGCGTTCTACAAGGCCGAAGGCGTGGTCGCCGTGCTGCAGTCGGAGAGCGGATGGCCCGGTGCGGTGCGTGGCTTTGCTCGGCCCGGGACCAAAACCGACAACTGGGGACTTGCCGAGTCGCTGGCCGCACCACCCATCGTGGCCATCACACCGGAGCATTACAACCGAATGGTTCGACTCTGCGAGCGGGGCGTGCCGGTCAAGATCGAAGTGGAGATTCGCAATCGCCTGGGGACAGCGGTGGAGAAGGCGAGCAATCTCCTGGGCGAGATTCCGGGTACGGACTTGAAGGACCAGGTGGTGATGATCGGCGCGCATTTCGATACCTGGCATGCGAGCCCCAACGCCAGCGACAACACCTCGGGGGTTGCGGTGATGCTTGAGGCCATGCGTATTCTCAAAGCGGTGGGAGCCGCTCCGCGACGGACCATCCGGGTGGCTTTGTGGGCGGGAGAGGAGCAGGGGATCCATGGGTCGCGAGAGTACGTGCTGAGGCACTTCGGCGATCCGAAGAGTCCCCAAGGCGTCACCCCGGACTACGACAAGTTATCCGCGTATTTCAATCAGGACTATGGGCCCGGGCAGTATCGGGGCCTCTATCTGCAGGGCAACGAACGCGCGCGGCGCATGATGACGGCGTGGGTTCAGCCTTTTCACGATCTGGGGATGACCACGGTGTCCATCCTCGGGGTGGGCAGCACCGACCACGTCGCGTTCGACCGCGTGGGCCTACCGGGGTTTCAGTTCCTGCAAGACCGTGTGGGGGGCACCGGAGGTCACACCAATCTGGACTTCATCGAGACCCTTCCGCCCGACGACCTCATGAAGAACGCCACGATCATGGCGTCGTTCGCGTACCACGCGGCCATGAGCGACACGCGGGTGCCGCGCAAGGGTCGCTGAGCGGTCGGGCGTTTGGCCGATCGGGAAGTAGCGGCCTTCACTCCAGCAGTCTGTGGTGAAAGTCCACCGCCGCACCGAGCCGAGCGATGCGCCCGACTGGCGATCAGTCGAAGGGCCCGAATATCGGGAATATTCGGGCTCCTGAGCGAAGAAGTCCAGG
>CAZFQH010000525.1:0-3177 GCA_964520805.1 uncultured Acidobacteriota bacterium
GGTTCGGCTCGGCCGCCACCCGCGACGGCTTCCCGTGCTGAGTGATGATCACGCCCTCGCGCTCCAGCTCCAGATAGGCTCGTTTGATCGTAATCACGCTGACGCTCAAACTCACGGCAAGCTGGCGGATCGAAGGGATCTCCTCGCCGCGGGGCCAGTCGCCGACGGCGATCCGCTGTTTGATCTGCTCCATGATCTGGACATACATCGGCCGTCCGTCGGCCCGCGCGATCACAAGGTCACTGTGCATACTCAGTGCTGAGTATACACAGACAAAGTCTAGACCGATAGGATCGATGAGAAAGGACTTGATCGCTCAGGCCGGTCGGGCCCTGGCCCTGCCCGGCGCCCGGCCAGGAAGGTCGCGGTTGGATCGAAGGGAACGGCTGCGCCGAAGATCTCGCGCGCGATCCCGTCCAACGCCTCCGACCGGAAGTCCGCTACCAAGGGAGGAAGAAAGGCAACCGGAAGGCGCACGAGGGTTTGACCCGGCTAAGCCGAGCCGATTAGCATGCTCATATAAGTCATCGGCTTCAAGTCCTCATCCCTCCATCTCTGGATCTCAGGATCCGCAAGGCCGCTACCCGGAAACGCCAGTCGAAGGGTGAGTGGGTACGGGTGGCGATCGAAGAAGCCCTCCGGCGACCCAACACGGCAACCGATCCCCTCGACCGGCTAGCCAGCCTCGGGGCTCCTACGGGCGGCATCGACCAGATGCTCGTCGAGATCGAGGCTGGACGGGGTTGATCTTCGTCGACTCGAACATCCCGATGTACGTGGCCGGGCGGGATCATCCAAACCGGGATCCATCACGCCGCCTGCTTGAGGCCGCTCGCGCGGGTCACGTGGAGATCTGTACGAGTGTGGAGGTGCTGCAGGAGATCCTGTACCGGTATGTCGGGCTCAAACGCCCCGATTTGGCGGTCGAGATCTACGACCTTTTCTCCCAGCTCTGCCCCATCGTCTTTCCTGTGTCGCTTGCGGACACGGATCGAGCGCGTGATCTGGTCCGAACGCAGCGCGGCCTGGGCGTCCGCGACGCGGTTCACGCGGCGGTGATGCTGAACAACGACGTCAAGGAGATTGCCACCTTCGACGAGGGATTCGACGGGGTTCCCGGAATCAAGCGACGCCAACTTCAATGAGGCAGCGAGGCCCCGCACAATCTGCGCGGCACGCCAGCGGGGGTGAACCCTGGGCTGCCGGGCGCTCTGGGTGTCGGCCGGTCTGACCCTCGGAAAGGCGCCTCGCCGAACCCTGGAGCGAGAAGCCATGGTCGCCAACACGCCCTTGAAGACGGCGACCGTGGTGCGCCAGTTTCCGCGTGGAGCCGCACGAGCTCACGCGGCCAGGCTTGTGAACGGCCTCGACGCGTTCGCGAGCAATGGCCGGCAACCCGCGGATGAAGTCTGCGGCTACACTTCAGAAGCCTTGCAATTCCTGGACAGCCTGGATCAACGAAGCCGTCCCTTCAACCTCGCAATCGGGATGGGCCTGACCGGCCTCGTCGGCGTCGTCGACTACTTGAGCGGGTACGAACTCGCCTTCTCGCTCTTTTACCTGATCCCCATCTCGTTTGTTACTTGGGTCCTGGGGCAACCGTTTGGGGTCGGCACCGCCGTCGCCGGCGCGGTCCTGTGGCTGAGCGCGGACCTTGGCGCAGGTCACCCCTACACGCATCCCCTGATCCCCGTCTGGAATACGCTGATTCGGTTGAATGTGTTTCTGATCATCAGCTTTCTTTTGTCGGGCCTGAAGCGATCGATGGAGCACGAACGGGAGATGGCGCGAGTGGACGGACTTACCGGCGCCGTCAACTCCCGGCACTTTTTCGAACTGGCGCGCATGGAGACGGAGAGGACGCGGCGGAACGGGCGGCCCTTTACCCTCGTCTACGTCGACCTCGACAATTTCAAAGCCGTCAACGACAGACTCGGCCATGGAACCGGCGACGATCTCTTGTGCGCCGTGGTCAGCGTTGCGCGCAACTGCCTCCGCAAGATCGACGTGGTCGCCCGGCTCGGGGGTGACGAATTCGCCCTGCTGCTTCCCGAAACCGGCGAGGAGGCGGCCCGAGCAACACTGACGAAGCTCCAGTCCCATTTACTCGGCGCAATGCGAGGCCACGAGTGGCCTGTGACTTTCAGCATGGGAGCGCTCACGTGCAACGCCACCACGGCACCCATGGATGAACTCGTGAAGATCGCCGACGGATTGATGTACGCGGTCAAGCGGGACGGCAAGAACAGTTTCAGGCAAGCGTCCTTCAACGGATAGCGCGTGGCGCGTGGACCGGGCGGCGGAGGGGATTCAGATCTCATTCACGAAGCCTGAAACGCCCGGATAAACTCCGATGTGCTCTCTTTCGCGCACCAAGTGGAAGCCCGGAAGAGCGGAGCGCCCTCGGCACCCGCTCCTTTGGAGCGTCGACCGGGAACTTCCCCCAAGAGGAAGATTCAGGCCAGAACCGCTTCAGCCAGAAAGGCCTGAAGCACCGGCGTGTCGGACTCGAATGACTCTGCGCCGAATGTCTCGACATGGAAGCGGATCACTGACTTCACATCAGAAAGCGCCTCCTCAAAGGAGTCTCCCTGCCCGACGATCACGCCCTTCATGCCCAGGGGATACGCGACGTAGCCATCCTGGTGCTGTTCAACCACGATCTTGACCGCGCTCAGAGCCCAGGATTAGGGCACGACGCATCCTCCCGACAGACGACGCTGGTTTATGCGGTTCTTAGCCCATTATCGGTCAAGCATAAGATCCCTACACCCCGTAAAGCCAGTATGTTGAAGTCGTCCAGGAACTCGGACGCGGGGTTCACTCCACTCACCCACAGGTGATCCCTTGCGCGGGTGCAGGCGACGTAGAGCAGGTGGCGCTCCGTGTCGTAGACCTCTTCGAGGTCGCTGTCGTCGCCGACCGATTCGTTCCGTTCCTAAAGCGGAATCACTCCATCGTCGCAGGCCATCACCGCCACCGCGCGGAACTCCAGGCCCTTCGCGAGGTGCATCGTGCTGATGGAAACGAGGCCGCCGACTGTTTCGGCGGTCTCGTCGAGGATCTTGAACGGGAGGCCCGCATCCGGCCGCACGGCCTGGGCTCGGGGGATCTCGAGGAAGAGCGATCTTGGCTTGGGGCGACGAAGTCCGGTCGACCGGGCTTGGCCCTCACGTC
>CAZFQH010000526.1:0-1961 GCA_964520805.1 uncultured Acidobacteriota bacterium
AATCCGCCGCCCTTGGGATGGCCCCGCCTTTCCGCATCCGTGTACTACGACGATCGCGAGCCGATCGCGCGCCAAGGCCGGACGCGTGCGCGCGGATTGACTGGCAAATCGCGCTTGTTTCACTTACGCTCCCTCGGGTTCGCCGTTCTCATATCGGCGGATGCGTGGGCCACGCCTGTGCCGCTCAACTGGGTTTCCGCGAATGGAACGGTGGCCGTGGGGTCGACGCTGTCCCGTGTCGATGGCAATGCCTTCAGCGACACCGCCGTCGGTTCGGTCGCCCTCGCGTCCGGGGCAGGCTATCTTGAGTTCAGCACCGCCGAGACCGATCGCGCCAAAGCCGCGGGACTTGGATCACGCGACAACAACGGCGGGCTGGAAGCGATCGATTTCGGTTTCCTCCTCCGCGCGGATGGAACGGTGGCAGTGCTGGAGAAAGGCGTGGTAGTTCAGTCCGCAGGGGCCTACTCTGCGGGCGACCTTTTCCGCGTCGGCGTCGAGGGCAGCGCCATCGTCTTCCGTTCGAACGGGTCCCTGGTTCGAACCTCCGCCTTGGCCTTCGCGTATCCCCTCTTCGCCGAAGCGACGCTCGCCGATGCGGGCGCCACGATTTCAAACGCCCAGGTCGACGGCACGACGGCTGAAACCGTTGTCTGGGCGGGTGCCACAAAGGCGAACGCTCTTCCCGGATTTCTGTCGAAGACCACGGCGGTTTCAGCGTGGGACTCCGGCGCCGCTTCGACGATGGCGCTCGACGGGTCGTCCGATGGCTACGTTGAGGTCCAGGCCTCGCTCGGGCCGACGACCGCCATGGTCGGTCTGTCTCACGGAAACAACAACGCCGGTTACTCCGATATCGACTATGCGCTCTACATGGCCTCAGGGACGCTCTACATCTATGAGGGAGGGGTGAACCGAGGGTCGTTTGGAGCTTTGTCCGCGAATGACAGACTCGCGGTCTTCCTCGAAAGCGGCACGGTGAAGTACCGGAAGAACGGGACGCTCGTCTACACCTCGCTCGTGCCTCCCACGTTTCCGCTCCTGGTGGACAGCTCTTTGCGCTCCTCCGGCGCGCGCATCACCGGGGCCATCCTCTGGAACTCTCATTCAGGTGGCGGTGTCCAGGCCGACGTTCTCGATCGGCTCCGGGCTCTACCAGAGCGCCCAGACCGTGACCGTGACGGGCGAGGCGGGCTCGACGATTCACTACACGACAAACGGAGCGGACCCGACGGAAGCGGACGCGGTCATCGCGTCAGGGGCCAGTCTCCTGATCGACGCCGACACCACGCTGAAGGCGAAGGCCTGGGCCACCGGTCTGTACCCGAGCAGCACCACCACGGCAATCTACAAGTTCGGTGCTCCGAGCACCGAGGACGTGACCTGGACCGCGCACGTCAACACGTCCTCGACCGGCAACACGTTGTCGAAGACCACGGGGGTTGCGGCCTGGGACGCGAGCGCCATTTCCACGCACGGCATCATCTCGCCTGGCGGGTATCTCGAAGTCTCGGCCTCGCTCGGGCCGAACGTGGTGATGGCCGGCCTTTCGAACGGCAATACCAATTCCGGCTACAGCGACATCGACTATGCCGTCTACATGGCTTCGGGCACGCTCTACATCTATGAAGGCGGTCTCAACCGAGGCTCGTTCGGAGCACTGGCCGGCGCCGACAAGCTCAGGGTATCGGTCGAAGCGGGAGTGGTGAAGTACCGCAAGAACGGGAATCTCATCTACACCTCGGCTCTTTCCCCCACGTACCCGCTGCTGGTCGATTCATCGTTCAATTCCTCGGGCGCTTCGATCCTGGGCGCCGTGATCTCCGGGAATCTCGTTCAAGTGGGTGTGCCTCGCCCGGTGTTTTCGGTAGGCAGCGGGCTCTATTCGACGCCGCAGGATGTCGTGGTGACGGGCGAGGCGGGCTCGACGATTCACTACACGACAAACGGAGCGGACCCGA
>CAZFQH010000526.1:2061-3175 GCA_964520805.1 uncultured Acidobacteriota bacterium
GGACCGCGCACGTCAACACGTCCTCGACCGGCAACACGTTGTCGAAGACCACGGGTGTGGCGGCCTGGGACGCGAGTGCTGTCTCCACCAGGGCCATTGATTCTCCCGATGGCTACCTGGAAGTGAACGCCTCGCTCTCGCCGAAGGTCCAGAGGGCGGGCCTCGCGAACGGGAACACGAACGCGGGCTACACCGACATCGACTTTGCTTTGTACATGGCGTCAGGGACGCTGTACGTCTACGAGGGCGGCCTCAACCGCGGGTCGTTTGGAACCCTGGCTGCGGCCGACAAGCTGAGGGTATCGGTCGAGGCGGGAGTGGTGAAGTACCGAAAGAACGGGATGCTTCTCTACACCTCGTCGATCGCGCCCAAGTACCCGCTGCTCGTCGACACCTCGCTGCATTCGAGCACTGCGGCGCTTCAAGGTGCCGTCATTTCCGGTTTGCTGGTCAACACGCGAACGTCGGCCCCCTCGGCCGACCCTCCGTCAGGCACGTATGACGCAGCTCTGACCGTTTCCTTGCAGGCAGCCGTGGGCGCCGTCATCCGGTACACCACCGACGGCTCCGACCCTGTCGCTTCGTCGCCGGCTTATTCGACGCCGATCCCCGTCGCCTCCGACGCGCCCGTCACAATCAAGGCCTTCGCGACCGCGCCCGGATATCTCCCGAGCGCCATCGCGACAATGAGCTACGCCTTCGCTGCGGCGGCGCCGGTGTTCACTCCCGGCGCAGGCCTCTACCTTGGCCCCTTGTTCGTGACGGCGACTTCGACGACCCCGGGCGCTTTCATCCACTACACGTTCGACGGCAGCCAGCCGACAGGGGCGAGCCCGAGCGTCGCCAATGGCGGCACAATCGCTATTCCGTTCAGTGGCGCCCTCAAGGCGGTTTCGATAGCCTCGGGCCTCTCCCCCTCGGCGACAACCAGCGCCACGTATGAGCTGGTTGTCCCTGATCCAGTGATCTCCCCGGAGGGCGGCTCGTTCAGCGCGCCTATTGAGGTGACACTCTCAGCGATCGCCGCCGCCACCATTCACTACACCCTTGATGGCAGCACGCCCGACGCCAACTCACCCGTCACCTCAAGGATCTACCATGCGCCTAATCCCAC
>CAZFQH010000527.1:0-3152 GCA_964520805.1 uncultured Acidobacteriota bacterium
CATTGCGAGTCGGTCGTCGATCGTCGGCCGGCGAAGCAACCCCGTCCCACCACTACCAAGCCCGATGCCGCGCGAGTGAGTTGCGCGATACTTGCTGGGGGTCCGCGGCCCTTCTGGGTGCAGTCGTCATTGCGAGTCGGTCGTCGATCGTCGGCCGGCGAAGCAACCCCGTCCCACCACTATCTCCCGTTCCTTTCCGCGGCCACCGCGACCGCGCTGCCATCCCGCACCAGCCGGAACGCCACCATCTCCTCGGCATTCCGAACCAGAAGAACATCGCCGGCAAGCACCGGGTGGTTCCATGTCTTTCCCTCGACCGCCTTGAAGCGGGCAACCTCGCGAAACTCATCTGGTGTCGCCGACACAAGGGCGACTTCGCCATCCTCCGAAGAGACCAGCAGCAGATCCTGGTCCCCAAGCAGCATCATCTGGCCGCCGCCGTAGCGGCCACCCTTCCAATTCCGCTTGCCGTCCGTGAGGCTGATGCTCGAAAGGATCGTTCCGTCGAAACCGTACGCGTGACCCTTGTGCACCACGAAGTCATTGAAGTAGGGCTTCAGGCCGCGCGACGTCCAACGCGCTTCGACGGTCCAGCCCGAAGCTCCTGGAGTGAGCGCAAGACGTCTTATCCCTGCACCTCCCGAAGCATCGGCGCCCGCGAGGAGGATGTCCCCATTCTCGGCAAAACCGGGCTGAACGATGCTGACCCCCTCTTCCCACGCATGATCCCAAAGCACCACTCCGTCCAAAAGCGCCACGCCGACAGCACCGCCCCCGCGCAGAAGGACGATCTGAGAAACGCCATTCGAGGTCATGACATGAGGTGAGCTGTACCCACCGCCGCCGACTTTCGGACCGAACCACCGCGGCGCGCCTGTCGTGAGGTCATACGCAACGAGACGTCCCGAGGCCGCCACCACCACGAGATCGTCGACCACCAGCGGTGAGCCCGCAAACCCCCACAACGGCGTTGTGGCTCCAGTGTCCGTCGCCGCATTGCGCGACCACACAACCGAGCCATCTGCCGCATTGAGGACATTCACGATTCCCGTGCCGCCAAGCGAATACACCCGACCGCCGCTCAGCGTGGGGGTGCCGCGAGGGCCGGCCCCGCCATTCGACTCCCAGAATCGTGCCCGGTCCCGATGTCGCCACACCGGCTGGCCCGTGGTGAGGTTGTAGCAGGAGACAAGCTCACCTTCGCCGCGTTGCTCTTGCGTGTAAACGAGATCGCCGCTGACCGCGAAGGAGGACCACCCGGGCCCGACGGGCTGGCGCCACATCTCCTTGGGAGGGGCCGCCGCCCAATTCGTCTCAATGCTCATGCCGCGGATCACGCTGTCACGGCCTGGCCCACGGAAGCCGGGCCAGATTGGCGCGACCTTCGTCGTTTCCGCGCTCACCGCAGGGACAGCCGAGGCCACGGCCTCGGCGCTCTTTGTCGCGGCCGTCTCCGCGCGCTCGGCCGTCGACTTGTCGTTCGTGGGCCCCGCAGGCTCGGAGACCGTCGGTGTAGCGTCAGTTACTCTTGCCGGAAGAGGATCTGGCGTTTGCGCGTCCTGAGCCAGAAGGAGATCTTCGGGCGTCGGAGTCCAGCGCCAGTGAAGATCCATCCGAGAGGAGCCGATGCCGCCCGTTCGGATCAAGGCGAAGCTGAAAGAGGCGACGATCAGGGCGGCCACCATCGAGACGCGCCGGGGGCCGGTCGCGAGATTGCGGGTGGCCGCGGCCCAGACGACGAGGGCCAGCCCGAGGACGGGGATGGACATAATGGGCAGCAGCATCCCCATTCCCGCGTTCGCGATGGAGATGTGCACGAGACGCGACGTCGCGGCCACCGCACCTATCGCCACGGCGAGGGCCCCCAGCCGCTCGACCCAGGGGGCGCGACTGAAGAGCAGCCACCAGAGGGCGATCAGCAGGCCGAAAATGGCGGGGCCAAGGATGGCGAACGAACCAGCATCGGGCAGGATTGCGGGAACCACGATGCGGCTCACGACCATCAGAACCCCAAGGGCCACGCCCGGCCAAAGCCGTAGAGGCCGCGTAGTCGTCGTCAGTTCAGCCGGAGAAGAGGATGCCATATACAAAAAAACGACATTCCCGCACGGTTTGTTCCGCATCATCCCGAAGCCTCGGCCTCATGCCCACCTCGCGGCCGAAGCCCGGACCCAGCCCGCGCTGCGGCCGGCATTTAGCTCGTTATTGCGAGGAGCCCGACGAGATGCACGCGAGCGCGAAGCCTGGCCTCGGGCCACGAAGCAACCCCGTCCCCCCACTGTTGGCCGCCCTGCTCCGTGTCTTGGCCCCCTAAGCTCTCAACGAAAAAGGCGTGAAGTTCGTGTCGCGATCGTAGTAGTCCTCAGACTCCGCCTTCTTGAGGAAGTTCACAATGCGATAAGTGATGGGAGTGTTCACCACCTCCCAGCCAACCTTGAGCATGTAGTTGCTCATCATCACCGCGATCACCTGCTCGGCCGGCCAGACGCCAAGAAAGGCCAGCGGGTAGAAGATGAGCGAATCCACCGCCTCACCCACGATGGTGGAGCCGATGGTCCGCATCCACAGGAAGCGCCCCGCCGTCTTCACCTTCATCTTGGCCAGCACGAACGAGTTGCAGAACTCGCCGCACAGATACGCGAACATCGAGGCTCCCGCGATCCGCCAGGTATTGCCGAACACGGTTTCGAACGCGGCCTGATGCGGCCAGCCCGAGGCGGGCGGGAAGGCCAGGATGGCGAGGCTCATCACCGATGCGAAGAGCAGCGCGGCGAAGCCTGTCCACACCACGCGACGAGATCGGGCATATCCGTAGACCTCAGTGAGGATGTCGCCAAAGATGTAGCTGATAGGGAAGAAGAGCACCCCCGCCCCGAACGTGAAACCGAACAAGGTCGCCACCTTGGAGGCGCCGATGAGATTGGCGCAGAGCAGCACGGTGACGAACGCCGCCATCACGAAGTCGTAGTACTTGTAGGTCCGCTGGCCTTCGGGCTTCATTGGCGGAGCAGTCTACGCAAGCCGCCGAAGAGGCGGAATCCCGGCTCTTCTTGATACACTCCGCAGGCCGAATCTGGAGCGACGCCACGTCGCCCGCGGGCGCTTAACTCAGCGGTAGAGTGCCACCTTCACACGGTGGAAGTCGTAGGTTC
>CAZFQH010000528.1:0-3144 GCA_964520805.1 uncultured Acidobacteriota bacterium
AGGAAAGGGGGTCGCGAGCAACCCCGGCGTTGATCCCCTTGGCTTGAGCGGCGGCCTCGTGGTCCGCGGTCAGATTTGTGAGCACTTTGAGGCCGGCGCGACCCCACGTAGCGACCGACACCAGATCGCCCGGAGCCAGGCTTTGGCGGATGAACGCGATGGCGGCACTGCGGCCGCGCATCACTCCCGCGGGAGGCGAAAACTCGAGGTCGATGAGCAGCAGGAACTGTCGAGGCCCTTCGGCCTGCAATGCGGCCGGAAGTTCGGCGCGTCGGGCCTCTGTGGGCGGGGTTTTGGGCTCATCGACGTCGATGGCCTGGAAGGCGGCGATCGGCACAATCTTCCCGGCCTCTTCGACCTCGAAGTCCGCAGCCGTGAGTCCACCCACCGCCCGTCCGTTCTTGTCGGTAACGAAGACCGGCACGGCGACGAGCGCCACGTTCGCCCCGAATACCGGGGGTGCAGGCCTGGGTGCGGGCGTCGGGGTTGGCGGCTGAGCCTGAGTCGACGCGCCGAAGTTGAGACAAGAGGCCAGGAAAGCGAACAAGACAACCGCGTTTCGCCGTTGTTTCATACGTCTAGTGTACGAGCCGAGATTCTTCGATGGCAAAGTAGCGCGCCGAGAAGAAGACGACGCGCGACCGATCAGACCTCGATCCTTACGGTGGTCGGTGTCTGGGACGTCTGGCCGGTTCCCGGATCTCGAAAAGTCAGGGGTTCCCCGGTTTCAACCCAGTCGTGGATCCAGTCCGCTTCGCGCACCGGACACAAGAGTGGAAACACGCGGGTCCGGCGACGAGGCTTTGAGTAGATGTGCGGGAGGCGCGGTTCGGTTTCCTGATTTCCATGGTTACTCCCTTTCTTTGAGACGGTGGGAACGGCTGGCGTCGAGATCCAGATGGAATACGCGCTTCAGGTCGGCAATCTTCCGCATCGACTCTTCTGAGAACGGAGGCTTCCCTTCAAAGGAGTGAAGCACGATGCCTTCGAGCAGATCGCCCAGCGAAAGATCGTGGTAGTCGGCAAGAGCCTTCAGCACCTTGAGCAGGCGCTTTTCTATCCGCACGCCGGTCTGCACGCGTTCGATGGTGAGGTTCGGCGCGGCCGCTCGGGCCGCGGAGGCCTTGGATGTCGCTTTCATGGCGTGATGGTACATATGTACCAAGGTTGGCGTGAAGCGCCCGTAACCGACCGGCCGTCGGTTTCGGATACGCTCCCGAGGTCTTGAGCGCGGAATAGAGAACATGTTTGGACGCCAGCAAACCGGGTCGGTGCTTTGTCGCTCTTGCGGCGGTCTCACCGGCGTGTCCGACGAAACCTGTTTCCTCTGCGGGGCGCGGAATCCCGGACTCTTCGGCTTTGGCGGCTGGCTGCGGAGCCTCGGAGCGGACCTCGGTTTCGGACCGCTGATCCTCAGCATCTGCATCCTCGCTTTCGGGATGTCCCTGGCCCTCGATCCCTCGGGCATCGGTTTCCAGGGATTGAACATCCTGTCGCCCAGTCTCGAGGCCGGCCAGCGAATGGGGTCGTCGGGCATCTACCCGGTGTGGGAGAACGGCCGATGGTGGACGGTGCTCTCCGCCGGCTGGTTGCACGGCAGCCTGCTTCACATCTTCTTCAACATGTACTGGGTGAGAATCCTTGTGCCCCAGGTCGCCGAGCTCTACGGCCCGGGGCGCACCGTGATCGTCTACACCCTGGCTTCGGTGGCCGGTTTCGTGATGAGTTCTGTGGCCCCGGTACTGATCCTCACCGCGGCCCCCTTTCTGGGCGGCATACTCCAGGTCTTTCCTGGTTATGGCTTCTTCACGCTGGGCGCGTCGGCCGCCCTCATGGGACTTTGGGGGGCCCTTCTACACTACGGCTACCGGACCGGCCAGAGTTCGCTGCGGCGATGGGCGTGGTCCTACGTGCTCATCTTCATGGTCATGGGGTTGGTGATGCGAGGTATCGACAACTGGGCGCACCTCGGTGGCTTTCTCGGCGGCTGGTTTGTGGCGTGGTTGCTCGACCCTTTGAAGTCCGAGCGCACCAACCATGTGGTGATGGCCCTGCTCTGCCTTGCCGCCTCCGTCGCCGCCATCGCGGCCTCGTTGCTGATCGCACCCCCGGCACGACAGTGATCCTGGGCACCGGGTCGACTCGCTCGCGCCGCCTCTAAATTCCTGAGAATCTTTAGGCGGCCGCGGTCACGCCGTCATCCCGAGGAGGTCGTCCTATACTGACGCCGTGGACACTTCAGTGTTCGAGAGCGTGCGCCGCGGGCTCCAGGATGACCCTGCAGTCGTGGCGGCCTGGGTATTCGGCAGCGTGGCCCGCGGCGAGGCACGCGACGGCAGCGATGTCGACATTGCGCTTCTCCTGACCTCGCCCCGTCCTCACGGCCTGGATCCTGATGCCGCTCGACTCACCGGTCTTCTGGAGAAACAGATTCACCTCCCGGTCGACCTCGTGGTGGTCAACCACGCGGGAGCCGACCTCGTTCATCGCGTGATGCGCGACGGTGAACTCGTGATCGACGCGGATCCTCGTCAACGTGTGGCTTTTGAAGTCCGGCTCCGGAATGAGTATTTCGACTTGAAGCCGTATCTTGACGAGTACCGCGCCGCGGCCCTGCGATGACCGATCGCGATCTGGTAGCAAAGAAGCTGGCCCGCATCGCCACCTGCCTCAGCGATCTGCGTACCGCGCGAATCGAGTTGCTCCGAAGCGATCTTCGGGAGGAACGCTTCGTGGAGCACACGCTTCAAATCGCCATTCAGGCCGCCCTCGACGTTGCCTCCTACATCGTCTCCTCCGACCGGCTGGGCGAACCGTCGAGCAATCGCGCGCTGTTCGCCACCCTGGCCCAGCGAGGCGTGATCGACCTGGCGCTGGCCGATCGTCTCGCTTCCATGGCGGGCTTCCGCAACATCCTCGTCCATGGCTACGACGACGTACAGATTGGCGTCGTCGAGGACATCGTCCGAAATCATCTTGGCGATCTCGACGCGTTCATCGTGGCGGCCAAGACCAGGGCCGGTTTCTGAGTCGGTCGCGGCGCGGCGGCGTTTAGCTCTTCAATGATCCCGCGTAAGGTGCGCCCGTGACCCTCGCGCCCAGCTCCAGGCTTGGTCCTTACGAAATCGTCTCCTCGCCGGGTGC
>CAZFQH010000529.1:0-3142 GCA_964520805.1 uncultured Acidobacteriota bacterium
ACAGCATGGCGACACCTTGCTCGGTAAACGCCATGGGCTGATAGCGCCGGCCGCCCCACGAACTTGAAGTCGCGATTTGCGACCTCAAGTTGGCGGCCTCCTCGGCAGCGAGACGGAACATGAAGTCGTCCGGGAAGCGTTCCATGTTGCGCCGAACCTGCTCGTTCAGGCGCTTGGCAGACACCCCGTAGAGGTGGGCCAAGTCGGCGTCCAGCAAGACCTTCTGCCCGCGGGCTTCCGCCATAAGGTCGTTCATGGGCCGCACAGGTGCTGACCCGCCAGGGACGAAGGCCCGTCGTCGCTGACGCTTCGGCCATTGGCGTCCCGCCCGGCGATGTGAGGCTCGACCCCGCCGGGAGGGGGACACATACTCTTCGACCCTTCTTGAGGTAGACGACGTACATGAGCGACGATTCTCGGGTTCGCCGTCTTTCTCTTTTGCCACGTGCGGATCGAGCCCCCAGTTCTCCCCTGAACTATTGATCCAACTCACTGGAGCTGGCGCGGAGGGCATAGGCAACCCTGACGCCCTTGTAGGCCATCAGCCTACGATCGGCCGTTAGAAAGAGGTCGGCCTGAATGACCTCAGCGGTGGCGAGATGAATTGCGTCGGGAGTCCTGAAGGCTCGACTGCGCGCGCGAATCCGCGATGCGACACTTAGGACTTCGTCCTCGATCGGAACCGAGATAACGCCCTTGAAAAATGATCCGAAGAGGGCGAGTTCCGCGGCGTTCGCTAATCTGTGTGGCCGAACGAAGCATTCGAGTTGGGAAAGGGCGGAAGTGACGATATGTACATCCCGCGCCTCCAGGGCATCCAGCCACCGTCTCGCGAGATGGCGAAGGTTCGGTTTGCCGGTCAATGCTAGGACGATGACGTTCGCGTCGAGCGAGACGAGCATCAGCGGGCAGAACCGCGGAGTTCCTCGAATTCGCGATCGATATCAGCCTTTGTCCGTGTTCCCGGGGGCAACGAGTCGATCAGGGCGACCAAGCTCGGCCTTGGCTTTCGGGCAAGCCTCTCGATCCGCGCGCGCAGCGGTTCAGACTTTGTCGGTTGCTCTTTCCGAGAAGAGCGGGAAGGGAGCGAGGCGCGGGTGGGCATGATTCTCTCCAAGAAAATTGAGCAGAGCGTAAATCTTTCCTTCGTATCTTCTTTGTGTTTCGCGAGGATATTCCCACAATCAATCGGCGGTTGCGAAGAGGCTGGGGTAGGCGGCCTCCCGGAGTTTGATCGCGGTGGACATGGTCCTTCGACCGGCGAGGGAAACCCAGAAGCGGTGCGAACGAGGGATTTTGGCGATGAGGCCCTTGCGCATGGAGCCGGCGGAACAACCGAGTGATCCGACCTGAGTGCATGTCTTCGTTTGGTGCCAGGGGATAAGCGGTGAGCCTCAACTTCTGTCGCACATCGCGGTTGGTGAAGCCGTGCGGGGCGTGTTCCCCCGCCAGGAGCACCTCAAAGAGCATGCGCTCGTTGCGCGACAGGGGATTGAAGGCTGCCGATTGGTGAGGAGCGGCCAAACGCCGATTGCGCACATCGCGCATGTCGCTCACGATGGCGAGATCCTTACCGAGCTTCCCCCCGATTTCACGCAGATGAAGAAGCGTGACGAGCACACGGGAGTCCGACATCTCAGCGCTCAGCTCGTTGTCTGAGAGCACGATGAGGTGATCGAAGCTGCCCACGTCCAGGTCGGGGTCTCTCCAAGGTCGTTTTCGGGGGCCGGCCTCCAATCGTGGCGCAAGGCACGGAGCGGATCAATGCGCGCAGCCCGCGAGGCCGGCACCCAGCAGGCGACGAGCGCCACCCGCAACAGGAGCAAGGCCGCGGCGAGGTAGACGAGCGGATCGGCGAAATGAACGCCGTAAAAAGCCGCCCGAGTGGAAGCACTCAGGGCCGCGGCGCATAGAGCGCCCACCACGAGGGAGATCCCCACGAGGCGCAACCCCTGCCCGAGAACGCTGGCCTTAAGGCCCCACGGGGTTTCTCCCAGGGCAATGCGAATGCCGAGCTCGCGCGTGCGTTGGCTCACTGAGTAGGCGAGAGCCGCATACAGGCCAAGGCCGGCAAGGGCCACCGCAATCATCCCGAACACCGACATCAGAGTCGCCGCGAGCCTCGTTGGAGCCTGGGCCTCCGCCATGAGCTCGCTCATAGGCCGCACATCTTGAATGGCAAGGGCGGGGCTCAGAGCCAGAAGCTCACCCCGTACCGCGGAAGCCAGATCCTCGGGCGGCGTGGTGGACCGCACCACGAGGCTCGAACGGAGGCGGGAATAAATGTCCGCCTCGTAGATCTGCGGCATGCGCGAATCCTTGATGCCTTGCAGGCTCAGTGGCGCCACCACACCCACGACTTCGGCAAAGGCACTCGATCCCGTGGGCTCGATCTGAAGCCACTCCCCCACACCCGAGCGGCCCGGAAAGGCCCGGCTCGCGAGGGTGGTATCGATAATGATCTTCCGCGGCACGCCTTTGGCGTCGAGGTCGTCGCGGGTGAATTCGCGCCCGGCCACGAGAAGGGCGCCCATGGCTTCGAAGAAACCCGGCGAGACCCGGCGATAGTCGGCAGTCGCCGATTCCCAGTTGCGCGCGGTTTCTTCGTCGTAAGCAAAGGTCTGAAGCGGCCCCGCTCCGGCGAGCGGCAGGAGGCTCGTGGCTCCCACCGCGGTCACGCCGGGCAGAGCGCGGAGACGATCCTCCAACTGACGATAGAACTCGCGGGCCCCCGTGCTGTCTTTGAACTGATCGCGGGGCAAGGCCATCCGCAAGGTCAGGAGCCCATTCGGCTCGAAGCCCGGGCGCACTTCGACGAGGTGCCGGAAACTCTGGATCATCAGACCCGTGCCCACCACGACCATGACGGTCAGAGCGACCTAGCCGATCACGAGCCGGTCCTGAAGACGCCGGCGATACAAACTCGAAGAGCGAAGATCGGAGGCTGGACCCGGGAAGGAGACCGCACCGGCAGCGCGCAACCCGGGCAACGCGGCGGAGAGAAGGGTCGCGAGCAGGACGGCTCCGAACGCGAAGGCGAAAGCGGGAAGGTCAAGGGTGACGCTGTCGAGGCGCGGTATCGCCGCCGCCTGCCATCCCCGGATCACCTGCAGGCTCCAGCTTGCTATGAGCACGCCGATGA
>CAZFQH010000530.1:0-3135 GCA_964520805.1 uncultured Acidobacteriota bacterium
GCGCGATAGCCACATCGGGCGGATCGATGAGCATCTCGAGCTGCCGGACTTCCGGAGCGGCCAGGCCATTCACCTTCAACACAACATTTCCAGAGATGGCGCCATCGGGGATCGTGACCGTTCCCCGCAGCTCATCCACCGTCACCGAATCGAACGGCACGTCGATGAGACCGTATGACGAAGTGAATTGGAGGACGTTGTTCCCGGCCACCGGGTCCAGGCCGTAGGCGCTCACGGCGATGGCGTCGCCCACTCTTCCGATGCTCGCGACATCGGACAACTTCGGCAACACGGTGTAGTTTGCCTCAGCGATTGTCGAGGCGCCGGCCGTGTCTGGAACGTAAGCGAGGAGGCTCAGGGCACCAGCCTTGAGATGGTCGGAAATCGAGAGCGTCATCTTGGCCTGCGTCGCACTGGAAGTGAACCGGTACGTCCAGTCCGCGGACCCGATGTAGAACTTGAGACGGAGGAGATCGACTCCGGAAGGGGACGAGTAGTTCACCTGAAGCGTCTGCAGGGCCCCAGCCTGGATCGTGCCGCCATCGGCAGGGGCGATCGTGACCGTAGGCCCCTGGGCTTGCACCGCGGTGGCCGCTAGCGCGACAACAGAGGCGCGCACGAGGGACATCAAACGCATCACTTCTCCTGGATTGCTCAAGAGGCTCCGGAATCGATTCGTGGTGCTCATTATCGCCCTCCCACCTTCACAGCATTTACCGGGCGGAGAATGGTGATCACGGGAGGAGTGTAGTCGCCCCCAGGGGGCGAGCCGGGCGCATGCCGTGTTGGATCGATCGGGAAGGCATCGACGTTGTCGTTGTAGCCGTCGCCATCTGTATCAGCGGAGAATGGGTTAGTGCCATTGAGGATCTCTACGGCATTCGGAATTCCGTCCCCGTCAACATCCATGGATGTGGGACTGATCCCGGCGGCCACCGCATTTCCGTCCGTAATCCCATCATGATTGGTGTCAGGGTCATGGGGGTCCGTGCCAAGTACCGCCTCTGCCTCGTCACTCAAGCCGTCGCCATCGGAATCCCGGTAGTCCAGCGTGACCACGGGACTTGCCAGAACTCCGTAACCGCGGATGGATCGGAGCTTGATCAGCCCACTTGCGGGGATCTGTTCTTCGGACGGCAGGATCGGATGACCCGGTCCCGGGTCCGACCCGTCGAGCGAATAGTGGACTACGTCTTCAGACATCGCAGGCGTCACTATGATCTTGGGCCCATCGGGCGTAGCGGTCACCGGTCCAACTACGGGGCGCGCAGAGTGAATCGTGTATGTGAAGACCAGCGGCGCGCTCGGCGGCTGAGGGCCATAGTCGTTGAACGCGCGGATCGTGACCGTGAAAGTCGGATCTCCGGTCCAGGGGAACTCGGCCGGATAGTCGAGTTGCAGGGGAAGAGCGAGGGAGTACGGCCAATCCGCTGGGTCAGCGCCGAAGAAGTCGTAACGAACGGAGACTCCGGGCCGAGGAGTGACTTCGAAAAGATTGAGGGAGCCCACCTGAGGCCCGGACGGCGGCGTGACAACGGGTGTCGGGAGCGGCGCTTGAATCTCAAAGACTGCAGCGTGGAACGCGGGGTCGTAGTAGGGCTTGAAAGCGGCGACGCTGAGGGTTACGGAGCGGTCGAAGGTCAGGGTTTGTCCGGAGAGGACTGTCGGGTCGCTGACCGTGGGTGTCGCCCCATCCAGCCGATAGTGCATCGTCACGCCCGAGGTGGGGTGGGAAACGGTAGCGCTCGCTCCATCCGGGAAAATGCCGCCGTCGGGTGAGAATTCGATGTCGGGCAGTTGACCACCCCAGACCAGGGCATCGCGAACGTGGCTGGGCGCTCGGTCAGGCACAAGGGTTATCGCGCGGACCGTAGCGCCTACCGCTTGCTGAAACGGCTCTGAATACTGGGTCGAGGTGGCGGTCGGGAGCGAACCATCGGCCGTGTAATGGAGCGTCCCATTGGGGGAGGCTGTCGTGATGGTGACGCTCCCTTCACCGTTCACGGCTTCGGTAATGTCTATGCTGGGCGTCCCGGCTCGCCAATTGAAGCCGGAGGTCGCGATGTCGAGAGGATCCGGCCGCGAGATCTGGGCCCCCTCGCCAATGGGCGACCCATCCGCGCCCCACGACAGGACGCGATGGTCGCTCGCAACTGCGAGGTTGTGGCCGTTGGCCGCGCTTGCTGCCACTACGGACCCGGCGGGTAGCACCGTTTGATACGAGCCCTCTGAGCCCGCCCACTTGAACTCCGAAACTCGCCCATCGCTGTGGATGACGAGGGAACCGTAGACTTCCTTGGCGTCCGTCACCTCGCCCGAGACCCAACAACCTTCGGAACACCCGGCTGAAGCAGGAAGGGGGGCGGGGACATAGGAGGTCTGGCCGAGATGCTCTCCGAAGACGAAGGCGGCGCCCGACCCGGCCACCGCATAAGACGTATATCCGTGTGCACCGATCCAGACCGCGTCGACGATACTGGTGAGCGGAGCCGGTGTGACTGTGCCGGGCAGATCGTCGCCCTGCCCGGAGCCGATCTCACCCCCCCATGACCAGACTGTCCCCCCGGAGGTCAGCGCGAGGTGGTGATACCGGCCCGAGGCAACGGATACGACACTGCTGAGGCCTTGCACCTGGGCCGGCGTCGACGAGCCGTTACCCCACGTCCACACCGTGCCATCGTCCTTCACCGCGAAACCGGAACTCTCGCCGGCGGCCACTGACACGATCCCGGCCAGACCTTCAAACTGTCGGGGTGCTTCGACCGTCGGGTCTGCTCCCCCGGCTTGCCCACTGCTGTTGAGGCCCCATGCCCACACGGTACCGTCTGCCTTCAGTGCCACGACGTGCTCGTCACCCGCCGCGAGTCGACGCACGCCGGAAATGGGCAACTGAACGGGCAGGGGCGCGTTTCCATCGGGCACGGCGGACATTGTTAGCTGCCCGTTGTAATCAGAGCCCCAACCCCAGACAGTTCCGTCAGGTTTCAGGACGACGGCGACGGCGCCCGTGGTCAAAGCCTGAGGCGGTACCGGCGTAGCCGAAACTGTGAACGACGCTTCCGAGACATTGCTCGCCGTCCACCCGGCGACAAAGGCCTTCGCTTTGACGGTGCCGCTTGAACTCAGCGTGAAGGG
>CAZFQH010000531.1:0-3124 GCA_964520805.1 uncultured Acidobacteriota bacterium
TTTTCCTCCAGAAGGAAATGAAGCTCTCGGGCGACAAGCGGATCGTGTTCAACGTGAACGTGATCAATCTCCTCGATCAGGCCACCGTGACCAACCGGAACCCCACCTATCTGGGCGCCGGCCAGCAGGTGAACATCGGCGAGGCAGAGTTCTTCAAGGGCTTTGACGCTCAGGCTCTGATCGCCGCTCAGAAGCTGGTCCTCAACCCGCTGTTCCTCAAGGACAGCGAGTTCCAGGGCGCTCGCGCCATCCGTCTCGGAGCGAAGTTCATCTTCTAAGGAGCCTTTCTGGTCCTTAGACCAGGGCGCTTTCTGCAACGCACGCAGAGAGCGCCCTTTTTTTCGGCTCGGTACAACAATCCGTGACGGGATGATCGCAAGGTCCGCTCATCGTGACCCCGATAGGTGGTCAGGTTGAGCCGGAATGGGCGGCCATTTCAGCCGGAATCGGGGGAAGTTACTCCACCACGATCTCGGACGGCGGCCGCGCCTCGCTCTTGAGCGCATCGAGCACCACCGCCTCGTCCACGTCGTTGCAGCGAGCGGCCTCGACCAGCCACTCGCGCTCCCGCGCGTGCAGCGCCCCATCGCAAAGAGCCATGGCGGCGGCCTCGCGCAGGAAGTGCTCGGCGGTTGCCCTGCGGTTGAACCGTGGCACCGTGGTCGGGAAGTGCTCGTTGTCGAGGACGGAGGAGACGACGGCGTCGACCCACGCCGCGTCGTAGCCATGGCGAACCGCGAAGGTCAGCACCCTCTCTCGCTGCGCGGCGTCGAGGACGTGGTCGGCGGCCATGACCTGCACGAGGCCCCGCAGGTAGAGACCGATGTCCTGGAGGTCGGGTCCGGTAGGCGTGGTCACAGTATCCATGCAGGCATCGTGGCGTGGCCCCGCCGGGTGCGCCCGTGGAGCCTCTGGGAGACTGTACCACGTGGCCCGCGGCGGCCCGGGCGCGGCGCCTCGACCTCCTTCGGGAAGAAGTAGCCCATGGGCGACGCTACCGTGCGCCGGCGGTCTTGAGACGCCTGGCGGCGGCGAAAAGGATGAAGGCTACGGCGAGGGCGGGCAGAGTGGAGCCGGTCGCCTGGAATTTCCAGTAGACGAATGCGCCCGCGCTCCAGGCGGCGAGGCCGGCCCAGCCTGGCCGCGCGAAAGGCCCGTCTGCGCGGTAGAGATCGCGCGGGTCGATGTTCTTCGGGAAAGGGAAAAACTGGGCCAGTGCGACGCCACCCAGAGGCACGAGGATCATCCCCAGCGTACCCATGAAGATCGAGTACCCATCGATCCATTCCTTCGAAAGCACGGACAGCGCGGCGCCGACGAAGCCGGTGATGAGGACCGCGGGGCCTTCGCCGATCCGGGGGAGGAGGCTGCGCAGGGCAAGGGCCGAGAGGTAGATGTTCACGAAGTTCGTTGTGATGGTGGCCATCGCCAGCAGGATCGCGCCGAAGGGGGGAGAGCCCACTCCCGCCAGCATGGCCCCCGGATCGGTGCTTCCCGAAATAGCACTCAGCAGAGCGCCCAGAGACATACCCAGGAAACTCGTGAGCGCGAGGGAAGCGAAGACCGACAGACCACTGCGCAAAGGTGATGCGCTGTATCGAGAGTAGTCGGCGAACATCAGAATCCACGAGACCTGGTACGCGATCACCAGATCGAGGGCGAGCCAGGCCGGCAGTTCCGTGGCCGGTGCCTGCCGGGGGACCGAATCGAGCGAGCCGGATGCGACGTAGGCGAGCACCGTCCCCGCCACCACCATCAGCGGCACCGCCGCACGGTTGGCGAGGGCAACAAGTCTCGGGCCTCCGGCAACGATCAGAGTGGCGGCGGCGCCGAGGACCACGGCGAGCACGCGCATGTTGACCGAAGGGAACACCGACTCCGTCACCGAAGCGGCGATCACGTTATTGAGGGCGATCCACGCGAAGTTGGTTAGATAGAGGATGACGGCAACGAAGTGAGCGCCCGGCCGGCCGAGGGGAGCACGCAGCGCGATGATCGAGGGCACGCCCCACCGCGATCCCACGGGGGCGAGCAGAGCCACCAGGGTCGCGCCGATGAGGCTGCCGACGCCGATCGCTAAAAGGGCATTCGGGAAGGAAAGCCCTGCCTTGACACTCGCTCCGCTCACGAACGTGGTCGCGACCACATTGGCACCGGCGAAAATCAGGAAGAGGTCGAGAGAAGACTGAGTCTTCTGATCCTGGGGAACCGGTTCGAGATCGGCGGCGTGCATGGTTCTTGGAAGTTTTCGGGGGCCCAGGTTCTCAACGCCCCGGGGAGGGCGCGCCCCTGGCCACGCCTCAGTACTTCGGGTTGTCTCCCGGCCCCGCCGTCGGTGCGAGGCCCGTGGTCAGCTCTCGCACGATCTTCACCCCGACGCTCGCTCCGATCCGATCGGCGCCCGCGTCGATCATGGCCTTGGCCGACTTGAGGTCGCGCACCCCGCCCGCAGCCTTCACCCCCATGTCGGGGCCGACCACGCGGCGGAGAAGGGCCACGTCTTTCACCGTCGCTCCGCCCGAGGCGAAACCGGTGGAGGTCTTGATGAAATCAGCGTCGCCGGCCCGCACCAGGACCGCGGCCTTCACCTTTTCTTCATCGGTGAGAAGTGCGGTCTCGATGATGACTTTGGAAATGGCGCCCAGGCGACGGCAAGTGGACGTGACCGCTTCGATGTCCTCGTGGACGAGCGAGTAGAGGTTCGACTTCAGCGCTCCGATGTTCAGCACCATGTCGACTTCCGAGGCCCCGTTCTCGATGACCCGCCGGGTCTCGAGCGCCTTCACTTCGGGGAACGTCGCGCCAAGGGGGAAACCCACCACCGTGCACACGCGAGCGGTTGCGCCGCGCAGGGCGTGGGCGCAGTAAGGGACCCAGGTGGGGTTCACGCAAACGGTGGCGAAGCCATACTGCCGCGCTTCCGCGCAAAGACGCTCGATGTCGCTCAGCGAGGCCTCGGGCTTGAGGAGGGTGTGATCGATGAGGCTCGCGACACCGTGCGGAAAGACGCTTGGATCCGCGCGTAGTCCGAAACGGTCGACGCCCGCGAGGGCGAAGGTGGACATCCGGTCGGGGCAGCAGCCGTCCTGCACGTTGTGGCACGCGCAGGGGTCGATGGCGAGAC
>CAZFQH010000532.1:0-3119 GCA_964520805.1 uncultured Acidobacteriota bacterium
GAACGGGGTGGTCGTCCTCGATGCCTTGGAAGTGGGGCTCACTCAGCCGCCCACTCCCAAGGCGGATGCCGCCCCCGCCCCTCCGCCGCCAGAGCGGCCGAAAATCCCTCCCGTGATCGTGTTCTCTCTGCCCCTCGAGGGCGAAAGCGACTTCGATTTCTCCGGGCGAATCATCGTTCAGTTCAACAACGACATGGACGAGGAGAGTTTCAAAGGGCGAGTTGGCCTGAGGTACGAGGGTCCGCCGAGGCCCGGCGATCCGGGTTTCGAGTCGATGCGGGTGTCCTACAACGAAGGTTCGAAGGCGCTGGTGGTCGACCCGGGCGCCCCCATTCTTCGCGGCCGGACCCTGGATCTGGTGCTTCTGACTGGCATCATCGACATCGACGGCCAACCTCTCACTCGCCGGGACGGAAAGCCGCCACAAGGCGACATAGCGGAGATGCTCCGGTTCAGGTAACCCGGTAGGGGCGGCCCTGGTGGCCGCCCTTCGATCAGGCGAAGGGCACCCACGAGGGGTGCCCCTACATTCAGACCGCTCCCACCGTTGCCCCGTCGATTCCCGAAACGAAACAGCGGTAATTCGGTTCAGGTAACCAAAGCGAATTGTAGGGGCGGCCCTGGTGGCCGCCCTTCGATCACGCGAAGGGCACCCACGAGGGCCCCTACATTCAGACCGTCCGCAACCGCTACGCCACGCCGAGGCGCTTGAGGGCGCTGGCGCCGATATCCCGGCGGTACTGAGCGCCCTCGAAATCGACCTGGGCCACCGCTTCGTACGCACGATTGAGCGCTTGCGGAAGCGAGGCGCCAAGGGCAGTCACCGCGAACACGCGACCGCCGGTGATGACCAGCTTCTGGCCTTCCATGGCGGTGGCCCCATGCAGAATCTGTAAGCCCTCTTCGGAGTCGGGAAGGCGCCGGACCTCGCGGCCCTTGACCACGTTGTCCGGGTAGCCCTCGCTTGCGATCACGACGCAGACCGCCGGCTCTTTCGCCCATTCGACCTTTACCTCAGCCAGGGCACCATCGGCCACCGCAACCAGCAGCGAGGCCAGATCGCTCTTGAGCCGGGCCAGGATGACCTGACACTCGGGATCGCCAAAGCGGGCGTTGAACTCCAGGACTCGCGGCTTCCCATCGGTCCCGATCATCAGGCCGGCAAAGAGCACGCCGGAAAACGATCGCCCTTCCTTGGCGAGGCCGGCAATCGTCGGGATGATGATCGTGCTCATGATCTCCTTGTGGAGTTCGAGCTTGAGATTGAGGGCGGGAGAGATGGTGCCCATTCCGCCCGTGTTCGGTCCCTTGTCCCCGTCTTTCAGTCGCTTGTGATCCTGGACGCTCGCGAGAGGAACCGCGCGCGTGCCGTCGCAGAGAACGAGGAAAGAGACCTCCTCGCCGGGAACAAACTCCTCGATGACCACCCGCTCACCCGCTTTGCCAAAGCGCTTATCTTTGAGCATCGACGTGGCGGCGGCGAGGGCTTCGTCGAGGGTTTCACAGACCACCGCACCCTTGCCGGAAGTGAGGCCGTCCGCCTTGACTACGCAGGGCACGCCGAGCGAGCCTTCCTTAAGGATGCGCTCGGCCTCGTCGAACGAGCCGCAAATCGCATACCGGGGTGACGGCACGTTCTGACGGGTCAGGAATTCGCGGGCGAAGACCTTGGAGCCCTCGATTTCGGCGGCGGCCCTTGTCGGCCCAAAGATGCGCAGGCCCCGTTTCTTGAACTCGTCCACTATTCCGAGGACCAGCGGCAGCTCCGGGCCGACGATGGTCAGGTCGGCGCGGATGGTCTGCGCGAAATCCGCGAGCTCGACCGTGTTGGAGGCCTCGATGGGCACCAGACGGGCGTGTTTGGCGATGCCGGCGTTGCCGGGCGCGCAGTAGATGTCATCGACCGCACCTATCGTGCTCTCGCGGAGCTTCGCCACAATCGCATGCTCACGCGCACCATTTCCGACCACCAGAATCTTCATTCGATCCCCTTATGGTCCGTTCAAAGGGGCGGGGTTGTCAACTCCACCTCGGGGCACCCCTCTATTTGCGTCCGGCGGCCCGGGCGTAAATCTCCCGCGCGTTGAGGCCGGTGGTCTGCGCCGCCTCCTTGGCCGCCTGACGTGGTGTGGCACCCATGGCGACCTCGGTATCGAATCTTTCCAAGGCTTCTTCCATCGACCCTGACACCTCGGCAACAGCGGCGGCGCCCGCCACCACCAGAACGATTTCGCCCAGGACCTCCGGGCGGGCCGCGAGGTCGCTTGCGATTTCAGACAGCGAACCGCGCCTCAGTTCCTCGTGGATCTTCGTGACTTCGCGACACAGAAACGCCTCGCGATCGCCCAGGACCACCGCCATATCCGCCAGCGATTCGAGAACGCGATGCGGCGATTCGTAGAAGACCAGGGTCGCGGTCTGCGGCTTGAGGTCTCGCAGTCGTGTTCGTCGAGCCGAGGTCGTCCGAGGAAGGAAACCCGCGAACAGGAACTCGTCCGTGGGCAGACCGCTCACCGAGAGAGCGGCGATCAGTGCCGACGGGCCGGGGATCGGACTGACCCGGATACCCCGAACGTGCGCCGCCCGCACCAGGGCGAAGCCCGGGTCCGAAATGGTGGGCGTACCGGCGTCGCTCACCAATGCAACATTGTCGCCCCGCTCGATTCGGGCCAGAAGTTCATCGATTCGAGCGAGTTCGTTGTGCTCAAAACAGGAAATCAAGGGCTTTTTGATCCCGAGATGATTGAGGAGTTTGGCGGTCCTGCGAGTGTCCTCGCACGCAATTAAGTTCACTTCTTTCAGACACTTAATCGCCCTAAGAGTGAGGTCATCCAGGTTGCCCAGTGGGGTTGCCACCACAAACAGGGTGCCCCCCGTTTCCTTGACAGGTTCAAAGGCCATCGCCTAGCATCCCCTTCTAATTCCCGTGCGTCCCTTGGGGTTTCGACTGGAGAGCTGAATTTCCAGGAGTCTCATTGTTTGGATTGCTGGCACTTCGTCATAAAAGACGTTATTTGAGGAGAGAGTCTCTTGGCCGAGATCAGGTTGCAAGAAGGCGAGACAATCGAAAGCGCCCTCCGCCGCTTTAAGAGAAAAGTCCAGCAGGAAGACATCATCAA
>CAZFQH010000533.1:0-3117 GCA_964520805.1 uncultured Acidobacteriota bacterium
ACTCACACCGGCCGAGCTGGCGGACCCGCAGGAGCTGATCGACCGCGCCAAGGCGCTAAGCTTGGAATTCTCGATCCCGCTTTTGCCGGGGTTCGAAGCCCTGTCGTACAAGGCTTCGCACGGGATCGGGGACATCTACGAGCTGACCAAGATCCGCAAGGACGGCAGCCGCTTCCCGGCGATGGTGTCGGTCACGACATTGCGCGATGCGCAGGGAGCCGTCATCGGCTACCTGTTCATCGGCACCGACAACACCGCTAAAAAGCGGGCTGGGGAGTTGCTGGAAAGGCAGCGGGAAGAACAGCAGACGATCCTGGATTCCGTGAAGGCATGGATCGTCTACAAAGACAAGGAAAACCGGTTCCTGAGGGTCAACAAGGCCTTCTGCGACGGGATGGGGATGCCCAGAGAGGCGCTGGAAGGCACGTCCTGTTTCGACCTCTACCCGAGGGAGCAGGCGGAAGGTTTTTGGCGGGACGATCGAGAAGTGATGGCCTCCGGCAAGTCGAAATTGAACATCATCGAGGCCATGGATGGCGCGAAAGGGAGGTTGTGGATTCAGACCGACAAGATTCCCGTCCGCGACGCGAACGGCGAAATCACCGGCATTGTCAGCTTTATCGTTGACATCACGGAACGCAAAGCGGCGGAAGAGGAATTGTTGGCGCTCTCTCAGAGACTGAGCGACCAGCACTTCTACACGCGCTCCCTCATCGAATCCAACATCGACGCAATCGTGACCTGCGACCCCTGGGGCATCATCACCGACGTCAACAAGGAGATGGAGGTGCTCACTGGATGCACGCGCGATGAGCTGATCGGAGCCCCGTTCAAGAACTATTTCACGGATCCGGAGCGCGCTGAGAAGGGCATCAAGCAGGTGCTGGCCGAGGGCAGGATGACCAACTACGAGCTCGCCGCTCTCCGTCGGGGCGGCAAGGAGACCGCGGTGTCCTTCAATGCGACCACGCTCTATGACCGGGAGAGAAAGCTGCAAGGCGTTTTCGTCTCCGTGCACGACATCTCCGAGATAAAGCGACTATCGGAGGTGAAGCGGCTGAACGAAGCCTTGACCCGCTCCAACCTGGAGCTGGAGCAATTCGCCTACGTGGCCTCCCACGACCTGCAGGAACCGCTGAGGATGGTGTCGAGCTACACCCAGCTCCTGGCCCAGCGGTATGAGGACAAGCTCGACCAGGATGCCAAGGATTTCATCGGCTTCGCGGTGGACGGCGCCAACCGCATGCAGCGCCTGATCCAGGACCTCCTCGAATACTCCCGGATCACGAGCAAGGGGAAGGCCGCGGGCCCCCTCGACACGCACGATGCCCTTGGGGAAGCGGTCAGGAACGTGCAGGCGGCGATCCAGGAGTCGCAGGGGCTGGTCACCAATGGCGACCTGCCGCGGGTGCTGGGCGACCGCACTCAGATCATCCAGGTCTTTCAGAACCTCCTCGGCAACGCCCTCAAGTTCCAGAAGCCGGGGGAGCCGTCCCAGATCCATGTGAGCGCCGAGCGCAACCCGGAACAGCCCGGCTACTGGACGTTCCGGGTGACGGACAATGGGATCGGCATCGAGCCGCGCCATTTCGACCGTCTGTTCATGATCTTCCAGCGACTGCACGGCAAGCGGGAGTACCCGGGGACCGGGATCGGCCTGTCCCTGTGCAAGCGCATCGTAGAACGGCACGGCGGCAAGATCTGGCTGGAGTCGGAGGCCGGCAAGGGGACGACGTTCATCTTCACATTACCCGCTGCATAGGCGGGAAAGGACCAATGCCATGACCCAAAATACGCCGGGTGAAATGATCGACATCCTGCTGGTGGAGGATAACGAGGGCGACGCCCGTCTGGCCCGGGAAGCCATGCGGGACAGCAAGCTGCGCAACACCCTGCATCATGTGGTCGATGGCGAGGAGGCGATGGCGTTCCTCCGCAAAGAGGGAAAGTATTCCGAGGCGCCCCGCCCGGACCTGGTCCTGCTCGATCTGAACCTCCCCAAGAAAGACGGCCGCGAGGTCCTCTCCGAGATCAAGAGCGACGAGAACCTCAAGCGCATCCCGGTAGTAATCCTGACCGTGAGCAGCGCCGAGGAGGACATTCTCAAGTCTTACAACCTGCACGCGAATTGTTTCATAAGCAAACCGATCGACCTCGGCCAGTTCATGCGGGTGGTGAAGTCGATCGAGGACTTCTGGCTGACGATCGTCAAATTGCCCAGCGCCCATCGGTAGGCGCTGCCGAGGAGGAAAGCGTGGCCACCCACCCCATCCAGATTCTGCTGGCGGAAGACAACCCGGGCGATGCCCGCATAGTTCGCGAACTGCTGCGGGATGTGCCGGACCTGAGCATCCACATGGTGGACCGCCTCGCGGACGCAGTTGATTTTGTTTCGTCCGGAAAGGCTGACATCGTCCTGCTGGACCT
The DNA here is from genome assembly GCA_964520805.1 of uncultured Acidobacteriota bacterium. Classification (GTDB taxonomy): domain Bacteria; phylum Acidobacteriota; class Vicinamibacteria; order Fen-336; family JAGNNV01; genus JAGNNV01. The sequence continues at coordinate 2,428 of CAZFQH010000533.1, forward strand.
CGGCTTCCCTGAAAGCCAGGGGCTTTCGACCTTGCGGACGGTCTTTCAAGCGGCTGGCGAAGTGCCCATCATCGTGCTCACCGGTCAGGACGACGAGGCCCTGGGCCAGTTGGCGGTGAAGGAGGGCGCGCAGGACTTCCTGTCGAAAGGGCAGGTCACCTCCCACATCCTCACCCGGTCGGTCCGGTACGCCATCGAGCGAACCGAAGCCCGGGCAAGAATTCGCTTGAGTGAGGCAAGGCTGATTGAAGCACAGTGTATTGCCCACATCGGGACCTGGACCTGGGACGCAGACACCGGCTCCGTGCTCTGGTCGGATGAGCTCTATCGCATTGCCGGTCTCGATCCCGGGCAGACGGCTTCGAGCTATGCGGATCAGGCGAGAGTCTTTTTGCCAGAAAGCTGGGCTCGTTTGAACAGGGCAGTCGACAGCAGCAGGAAGACGGGTGAAGCCTACGCTCTCGAATTGGAGCTTCTGCGTCCAGACGGCAGCACCCGCTGGGTCCAGGCTGTTGGCGGGGTGAGACGGGGTGCTCGGAAGCAGGTCGATGGCCTGCTGGGAACCGTCCAGGACATCACTGAACGCAAGCGGACGGAGTTCGCTCTCAAGGAACAGCTCGAGGAACTCCGCAACTGGCAGGACGTCACCATTGGGCGCGAAATGAAGATGATAGAACTCAAGCGCGAGGT
>CAZFQH010000534.1:0-3094 GCA_964520805.1 uncultured Acidobacteriota bacterium
CTTGTTGATCGCGTCCATCGCGCAGGGATGTCCGTAAAGGTGGACGGGAATGATGACCTTCGTTTTCTTCGTGATGGCGGCCGCGAGCTTCGTCGGATCCAGCGTGTAGGTCACGTCGTCCACGTCGACGAAAACGGGGATGGCGCCGTTCAACAGGATGGCCTCGCCGGTGGCGATGAAGGTGTTCGCCACGGTCACCACTTCGTCGCCCGGCCCCACGCCATAGGCGCGCAAGGCATAAATGAGGGCGTCGGTACCGTTCGCGACGCCGACGCAATCTCTCGCTTCGCAGAAGGCCGCGAACTCCTGTTCAAAGGCGGTGCAGTCGGGGCCCTTGATGAAGGCGGTCGTTTCGACCACCCGGGCCATCGCGGCGTCAATGTCGTTCTTGATCCGCAGGTACTGGGCCCGCAGATCGACCATCGGTATCTGGTTGTTCATTAGTGAGCGGCAGTTTAGCCCTCGGGACCACGACGCTTTATGCTCGCCCTCCATGGAAATCGCGTTCCCGAAGGCTCTCGGCAGCTATCCCGAGGTGGGTGCCAACGCCCCTCTGTGGGACGTTTTGAAGTCGCGCGCGGAGGCCGAGCCCTTCAACCTGGTGGCGAGCCTGATCTTCGGCCTCGCGATCCTGCACACCTTCGCCGCAAAACGGGTGACGGTGATCGCGCACCACGTCCAGGAAGCCCACGAGGCGCGGGAACGTGCCGAAGGGCGGGAGCCAAGCCCGAGCGTGAAGGCGGAGTTCCTTCATTTCCTCGGCGAAATCGAAGTGATCTTCGGGCTATGGGTCGTGGTCCTCGGCGCCGCCATCATCTGGCTCCGGGGCTTCTCAACCGCCACCCACTATCTCAACTCCACCGTCAACTACACCGAGCCGCTCTTCGTTTTCGTCATCATGGCCCTCGCCTCCACCCGGCCGGTTCTCGACCTTGCGGAGAGTGTGCTGCTTCAGATCGCCCAAATCGGCAAAGGGTCCCCCACCGCGTGGTGGCTCACCATCCTCACCGTCGCCCCCTTGATGGGGTCCCTGATCACCGAACCCGCGGCGATGACCATCGGGGCCATGCTCCTCTCCAAACAAGTGTTCGCCCTCGGACCCTCTCCCCGGCTCGCCTATGGCACCCTCGGCCTGCTGTTCGTCAACGTGTCCGTGGGAGGAACCCTCACCAATTTCGCCGCCCCCCCCGTGCTGATGGTGGCTCGACCCTGGAATTGGGACTCGGCATTCATGTTGTCGCATTTCGGATGGAGAGCGATCCTCGGGATCGTGGTAGCGAACCTTCTGTACCTGGCGTTCTTCCGCGCGGACCTCGCGGCCCTGGAAGCGCCGGAAAGACTGGAGAGAACCGAACGCGCGCCCTGGATCATCGTGGCGGTCCATCTCGCCTTCATGGCCTGGACGGTGCTGAACGCCCATTACCCCGCACTTTTCATCGGCAGCTTCCTGTTTTTTCTGGGCTTCGCCAAGGCCACGTCACCGCATCAGGGAATCATCGACTTGAGGCCCCCGTTGCTGGTGGCGTTCTTCCTCGGAGGCCTGGTGGTTCATGGCGGCCTTCAGGGCTGGTGGATCCAGCCCGTTCTGGCGAGTCTCAGCCCCACCCCCCTCTTCTTCGGAGCCATGGCTCTCACCGCCGTGAACGACAACGCGCTCATAACCTTCCTGGCGACCCTCGTGCCCGACCTCAGCGACAGTGCCAAGTTCGCGGTGGTGGCGGGTGCGGTCACGGGCGGGGGCCTCACCGTAATCGCGAACGCGCCCAACCCGGCGGGCCAGGCCATTCTGGGCCGCTACTTCGCGCAAGGGATCTCGCCCCTGCGGCTGCTCCTGGGCGCTTTGCCGCCGACCGCGATCGTCACCGCGGTCTTCATGTTGTTCTAGGACCTGCCGACTCCGTCGAAGCTTGGCCGATCGGTTCGCGAATACTTGACATATCAACTATTGACGTATTATTTTTCTCCATGCCGCAAAGCTCCCTGCTCCGCGAACTGCGCCAGACCAAACCCTTCCCGACGAATCGGGAAGAGGCGTTTGTCGGCTTGCTGCGCACCGCGGATGCGCTGCGCTGGCGGATATCGGAGGTTCTCGAGCCCGAAGGGATCAGCGTCGCTCAGTTCAACGTGCTTCGAATCCTTCGCGGGGCCCGGGCCACCGGCCTTCCTACTCTCGAAATCAGCGCGCGCATGGTGGAGCAGTCGCCCGGAATCACCCGCTTGATCGACCGGCTGGAAGCGGCCGGTCTTGCTCGCCGCGAACGCCCCCGGACAGATCGCCGCCAGGTGATATGCCACATAGAGGGGCGAGGCCTCGCCCTGCTGGCCCGCCTCGACACCACGGTTCCTCAGGCGAGCGAAGTTCTTTTCGCCGGTCTCAGCAGCGCCGAGATCGACCGCCTCATCACCTCGCTCGACGCCATCCGCAAAGCGTGCGCCGCGCGGTGCAGTTCTTTACGAAAACAATAGCCCGCTTCAACCTTCAATTTGAGAAAGACCCCTCCATGAAAACCCCGCTCGTCTTCGTCGTTGCCCTCACCCTCGCCGCCTCCTCCGTCTTCTCCCAAGATGTCTACACCGTCGACCGAACCCATTCCGAAGTCGGCTTCCGCGTGCGTCACTTCGTGGCCAAGACCGCGGGGCGCTTCGACGACTTCTCGGGGACCATCACCGTGGTCCCGGGCAAGCCCGCGGAATCGTCGGTTGAGTTCATCATCAAGGCCGCCTCGGTGAGCACCGCGAACGCCAACCGCGACACCCATCTCAAGAGCGCCGATTTCTTCGACGTGGAGAAGTTCCCGGAGATCACCTTCAAGAGCTCGAAGGTCGCTCCGGTGGACGCCGACACCTTCAATGTCACCGGCACCTTCACCCTGCACGGCGTATCCAAGGAGATCACCATTCCAGTCGATTTCGGCGGCACCATGACCGATGCCCGCGCGACCGAGAAGGCCGGCTTCAGCCTTGCCACCAGGATCAACCGCAAGGACTACGGAATCGTCTGGAATCAGACCCTCGACGCGGGCGGCGTCGGCTTGCGCCTGTTGGCTTCGATGTTGATCGTGATTTCGACCTCCTCGCCCAGGACCACGCCGCC
>CAZFQH010000535.1:0-3093 GCA_964520805.1 uncultured Acidobacteriota bacterium
TCGGAATGCTCCGTTTGGAGCGGTGTTCGTGGCGAGGACCCGGCCGCGGATCCGCACGTTCGGGCAAGTGTAGGCGCCTGCCGCGTGCAGGACGGCTCGGGAAAGCACGACGGGGGAGAGGGTGATGTAGGCACCGCCGTCGAGGACCACCTCGATGTCCATGGCCACGAGCGTGCCGTCTCGCCTCACACCGGTGCGATGACGGACGCGGGAGGGATGGCGCTTGGTCGTGGCGATGATGTCTTCCTGGCGTTCGTAGACGATCTTCACCGCTCGGGAACACGCGCGAGCAAGCAGGGCCGCGTGGGCCGCGATCATGTCGGGATAGTCCTCTTTGCCGCCGAACCCGCCGCCCGTGACCGACTGGCGGACTCGGATCGCTTCGTCGCCCATATCGAAAAGGTAGCTGAGGGCCTTGTGAACGTAGTAAGGACACTGAAGCGATCCCACGACGTCAACGCCCTGAAACTTCGACGCGGCGTCGAGGGTAGGCGTCGCGATTATTCCGTGGGGCTCGATGTAGGCGTGTTCCTGATGGCCGGTTTCGTACTCGCCTTCGACGATGACTTCAGCCTCTGCGAAGGCCGCGTCGACATTTCCGTGATCGATGTCGCACCTGGCGAGGACGTTCAGTTTGCCGCCGGTCCGCGGATCGCCATCGAGTGCCCCCCTCAGATCCAGGACGGGAGTTTGAGGCTGGTAGGAGACCTCGATGGCCCGCGCCGCGGCCTGAGCCCGGGCCAGCGTGGGGCCGACGACGAGCGCCACCGGCTCGCCGACGTGGTTGACCCGAGTCTCCGCCAGAATCGGCCAGTCGTCGTGGATCAAGTGGACCGAGTTGCGCGGGCCGATGTCTTTCGCAACCAGGATCCTTACTTCGGGATCCGCTACGGCCGAGGTGTCGATGGCGGTGATCAGGGCGGAGGCGTGGGGGGAGCGAACCGTCGTTCCATGGAAGCAGCGGTTCTCCGGCAGATCGTCGAGGTACAAAGCCCGGCCGGTGACCTTGGCCAGGCCGTCAGGCCGCAGGACACTCTTCCCGACCGCGTTCAGATGGTCCATCGCCCTGGACTTTATTGCGAAATCGATCGCAACGGCACGCGCACCCGGCCGATTACCTCTCGCTGCGGCCAAAGCGCCGGACGTTCCCTCACCTACGCGCCCTGGCGTCGCGGTGCTGGGCTATGCTCGCCTGCGAGTGAGTTGAACTACTTTGCAGGAGGATTGAATGTCCACGTTGCTTGAGCAGTTGAAGACGATGACGGTGGTGGTGGCCGACACCGGCGACATCAAGTCCATCCAGAAATTCACGCCGCGGGACGCCACCACGAACCCCTCGCTCATCACCGCGGCCGCGCAGATGCCCGAGTACAACGACGTGGTCGAAGGGGCGCTTGCGTGGGCCGAGAAACAGGCGGGCTCGGGGGCGGCCACGGCCAAAGTCGTCGGCCTGGCCATCGACCGTCTCTCCGTCGAGTTCGGCCTGCGGATTCTGCGGATTGTTCCGGGCCGGGTGTCCACCGAGGTCGACGCCCGCCTTTCCTACGACACCGCGGCTTCCATCGAGAAGGCCCGCTATCTCATCGGCCAGTACGAGGCCGCGGGGGTGAGTCGCGAGCGGGTGCTGATCAAGCTCGCGGCGACTTGGGAAGGGATCAAGGCCGCGGAGGTTCTGGAGAAGGAGGGGATTCACTGCAATCTCACTCTGCTCTTCGGGATGCATCAGGCGATCGCCTGCGCCGAGGCCGGAGTGCGGCTGATCTCCCCTTTTGTGGGGCGCATCCTCGATTGGCACAAGAAGGATACGGGGCGCGATTCCTATCCGCCCGCCGAAGATCCGGGTGTGGTGTCCGTGACGACGATCTACAACTACTACAAGAAGCACGGCTACAAGACCGAGGTGATGGGGGCCTCGTTCCGGAACCTGGGCGAGATCATCGAACTCGCGGGTTCCGACCTGCTCACCATCGCGCCGAGTCTTCTGAGCGAGCTCCAGTCTCAAGAGGGGACGCTCGAGCGAAAGCTGGATCCGGCGAAGGCCGCGACCATGGACATTCCGAAAACGCCGGTCGACGAGACCACGTTCCGAGCCATGCACGAGATCGACCGCATGGCGAAGGACAAGCTGGCCGAAGGAATCGAGGGCTTCTCCAAGGCCATCGTCTTGCTGGAGTCCCTCCTTACGGAACGGCTCAAGTCTCTCGCGGCGAAGGCCGTCTGATTCGTTTCCACCGACAACGGGGCACGACGGTAGCCGCAACCGCCCCTTTCAAAGCTCGGTGGAGAGTGGAGTTTCCAACATGGCCCCTCTGACTCAAACCAACGCCTGGAAGGCTCTGACCGCGCACCACGCGCGCACGTCGGGGGCATCAATGCGTCAGATGTTCGCCGACGACCCGGAACGGTTCGCGAACTTTTCGGTTCGCTTCGAGGACATTCTTGTCGACTACTCAAAAAACCGAGTGACCGGGGAGACCATGGGCCTCTTGCGGGCACTCGCCGAGGACGTGGGCCTCAAGACCTGGACCGAGCGACTCTTCGCCGGCTCTAAGATCAACATCACCGAGAACCGGGCTGTCCTGCACATAGCGCTTCGCAATCGTTCGAACCGGCCGATTCTGGTTGACGGCAAGGACGTTATGCCCGACGTGAACCGCGTGCTGAAGCAGATGCGCGAATTCTCCGAGGCGGTCCGCAGCGGCGCGTGGAAGGGCTATTCTGGAAAATCGATAACCGATGTGGTGAACATCGGGATCGGCGGGTCTGATCTGGGGCCGGTGATGGTGACCGAGGCCCTCAAGCCCTACGGCCTGGAGGGGCTGAACGTCCACTTCGTTTCGAACATCGACGGCACCCACATCGCCGAGACGACGAAGCACCTCAACCCTGAGACGACGCTTTTCATCGTCGCGTCGAAGACCTTCACCACCCAGGAGACCATCACGAACGCCGAGACGGCGCGGGCCTGGTTTCTCAAGGCGGCGAATGACGAGGCAGCGGTGGCGAAGCACTTCGTGGCGCTTTCCACCAACGCAAAAGAGGTCGCCAAGTTCGGCATCGACACGAAGAACATGTTCGAGTTCTGGGACTGGG
>CAZFQH010000536.1:0-3092 GCA_964520805.1 uncultured Acidobacteriota bacterium
CCAAAGCACCCAGCAGATCCGGTCTCTCCGTCAAGACGCCGCTGAGCGGGTCGTGGCGGAGGCTTTGCAGTCGAGGCACGGCATTGATGATGTTGAACTGCCGCGGGGTGAGCCCCTCCCTCACCTCGGTCCATTCGAGCGGCATTGATACCGGCGCACCGGGCAGGGCGCGCGCCGAAAAAGGCGCCACCAGCAATTTACCGTGGCCGTTTTGAAGGAAGTCGATATAGACCTTGCCTCCGCGATTCGCGGGAATGCGCACGATGGTCGCGACCTCCTCCCGTCGCGTGACAATCACGCGGGCCAGCAGCTCCGCGAAGGTCTTGCACTGTTCGTGGGTGAGTGCGCCGCCGGTGGGCACGAGCACATGGAGACCCGAAGAGCCCGTGGTTTTGGCGAAGCAGGGCAGGGCGATTTCGTCGCACAGCGCCTTCGCTTCCTGGGCCAGCGTGATCACATGTTCGAAGGGTGCCTCCTTCGGATCCAGGTCGAGGATGATCCAGTCGGGTCGCGCCGGTTCCGAGGCGCGCGCGTTCCACGCATGCAGCACGATGGCGCCCAGGTTGGCGATGAAGAGCAGGGTTTCGAGGTCGCCTGAAGAGCGGTCGCCACCAATGATCAGGTCGAGTTCTTTGCCCGTATCCTCGCTCCAGAGCCGCTCGGTCCGCATCCAGCCGGGGATGAAGGGCGGCGCATCCTTCTGGAAAAAGCTCTTTCCGTGGATGCCGTCGGGGTAACGGGTGAGGGTGATCGGCCGATCGGCGAGATAGGGAAGGAACCAGGGAGCCACGCTGCGGTAATAGTCGATGAGATCGCCCTTGGTGTACGCGACCGGATTCGCCTCGGAAGACGGCCAGAACACTTTCGTCAGATTGGTGAAGCGAACGTCTTTGTCAACGATCACCACCGGAGCGTGGACTCCCGACGACAACTCTTCGCCACCCGCGATGGGCACCCCCGATGACTCGCTCTCGCCCGGCCGAAGGCATTCCTGCGGGAGCTTGTCGTCGCGCCAGCGTAGAAACACGGGCTGGCGCAAAAGCGTTTGCGGCGCCCACGACTTGAAACGCACTTCCACGACATGTTTGGGAACAACGTAGGAGCTGCCCCGGGGTTCATCCACGATGGCGCAGGGAGCTTCTTTCACCGCGTCCTTTTCAAGCAGCGCGCCGTAGGACTTCAACTGATCCTCGGTGAAGCCGCTGCCGACCCGGCCGGCGTAAATCAGTCGGGGCTCGGCGCCCGCACCTTCGGCTCCTGCGGTGCTGCGGGTGTAGGCGGCAAGATGAAGGGCTCCAAAACCCGTGCGCATGCCGTCCGGGGGCGTTCGTCCGATCACTACGAAGTCCGCAACTTTGTCGGTCTTGAGTTTCTGCCAGTCGCTCGACCGGCCGGGTCGGTACTTTGAATCGGCGCGTTTCGCCATCACCCCTTCGAGGCCCATGCGTTCGACCTCGTTGTAGAACAAGATCCCCTCTCCCTCGATGTGATCGACGAATCGCAGGGGCCCGGCCTTGGGCAGGACCTCCTTAAGAAAGGCCTTGCGCTCCAGTAGAGGCAGGGATCGCAGGTCGAAGTCCTCGAAGGCGAGGATGTCGAAGGCGTGAAGGGTTGCGGGAAGCCGGACCGCGGCCGCGGCCACGTCGGCAGTGCGGCGCAATTGCGACCTCTGTTGCAGTCTCGAGAAGCTCGGCCGAGCGTTGTCGTCGAGACAGACCAGTTCACCGTCAAGGATCAGACGCTTGAAGGGCAGCAATGAAGCGGCCCGCGCGATCTCCGGATAAAGATCGGTGGCCCGGCTGCCCCGGCGATAGATGAGTTCGCACTTCCCGTCTTCGATCACCACCAGCATGCGGTAACCGTCGTACTTCAGTTCATAGACGAATTTCGGGTCGGCAAACGGCTCCTTCGCTTCCTCGGCCAGCATGAAGTCGGGGTTCGCCTCGACATGCGCCCGCGGGGCTTGAAGGGCGGCCAGACGTTCACGCACCGAGGCTGCTTTCTTCGAGCCGCCTTGAATCTCCTCGAGGGTCAGGCCCGAGTAGATCGACTCCGGGGTAAGGAACCGCGCGCCCGCAGCACCCGCGTAGGCGTCCGGCTTCTTGATGAGCAGCCACTCTTTCGAGTCCTTCTGGCCCTGCCTCTTGGTGCGCACCAGGGTGAAGCGGCCGTGCAACTTGAAGCCGCGCAGTTCGAAGAGGAGCTTCCCTTTCTCAAGCCCTTCGTCCGGCTCTTCCAGAGGAAGCCACACCCCCTTGTCCCACACGATCACTTCGCCCGCCCCGTAGTTGCCCTTCGGAATCACGCCTTCGAAGTCGGCGTACTCGACCGGGTGATCCTCGACCATCATGGCGAGGCGCTTCTCGGCGATATCCGTCGAGGGGCCCTGGGGGATGGCCCAGCTCACGAGCGTGCCTCGCCACTCGAGCCGGAAATCGTAGTGAAGCCGTGTGGCCGCGTGTTTTTGCACCACGAACAAACGCGGCCGGGTCCAATCGGGGTCATCGGGAAGCCCCAGACCACCGAAGGGCTCGGGGGTCTGCGATGCCGCGCGTTTCGCGCGGTACGCCTCGAGAGCGGCTTCCTTGTAAGCGGGCATCCCTCGCTTCTTAGCACACGCGACCCGGGCCTGACCCTGAAGATTCCCAAAGCCGCGATTTCAACAATTGGCCGGACCTTGAGAGAATGTCGGGGATTCCCGTCTGTTGACTTCCATCAGGCCCGCTGATAGAAGGCTCCATCCCACCCCAAAGCCCCCTTTCTTCCCAATGAATCCTCTCAAGACTCTCCTCAACAAGGTGTTCGAAACGACGCCACGCGTCGATTCCAAGCACTCCCCCAAGGATGAAGCGCCCTTCGAGTGGAATCCCGACGAAGAGTCGGTCGCTCCTACGTCCTCCAAGGCGACATCCTGGAAGCGGGGCGACACCCCCGACGACGGCCCCCGCCGTCTCCCGGGTGAGGACAGTGATGCCAGTGTCTCCGCCTCGGCCCACAATCTGCCGAAGCCGTTGTTCGAGAAGAATGCTCTTGGCGGCTCGCATCCCCGGGCGTTGTCCGCGCCTTCGGCCCCGGCCGTCGCGACCCCGGCC
>CAZFQH010000537.1:0-1564 GCA_964520805.1 uncultured Acidobacteriota bacterium
CCTTCAGCAGCCCCAGCCACTGCTGCGTCGTGAGACCCGCCTGCGCGGCCAGTCCCTCGCCGAGCTTCCCCAGCTGGTTGCTCAGATCGAGAACCGCCAGCACGACGGACTCCTCGATCGAGGCCTTCCCGGGAACCGCTTGTGGCATTGGTTAAGGACATTACCTATCGTCCGATGCCCGGTCAAGCGGATTCCATTTTTCCATGGCGGCGTTCCTGTCCCCTTCCGTGAGAGCATTGCCACTCGATGACGACTTAAGACGCTGCGGCGGCCCTGGACACGCGAGGCATCGGCGGTCACCCGGCCGGCCTGACCACGCTCTTCCTCACCGAGTTGTGGGAGCGCTTCAGCTACTACCACATGCGGGCCATCCTGGTGCTCTTCATGGTGGCGCCCGTTGTGGACGGCGGGCTCGGCTTCGACACCGTGCAGGCCAGTTCCCTCTACGGGGTACACGATGGCGGTCTACCTGCTGGCCCTGCCCGGCGGCTTCGTCGCCGACCGCTGGCTCGGACAGCGGCGCGCGGTCCTGGCCGGCGCCTGCGTCATGGCTGCGGGGCAGTTCGTCCTCGCCGTGCATTCGCTGACCACGTTCTATGCGGGCCTCACCATGATCGCGATCGGCACGGGCCTGCCGAAGCCGAACATCTCGGTCCTGGTGGGCCGTCTCTACGGTCCCGGCGACGTCCGCCGCGACAGCGGTTTCTCGATCTTCTACATGGGCATCAACGTCGGTGCGCTCATGGCGCCCCTCGTCTGCGGCTGGCTGGCGGAGAGCCCGGCGTTCAAGGGGTGGCTTTCGGGCCTGGGCCTCGACCCTGCGCGCAGCTGGCACTACGGATTCGGGGCGGCGGGAATCGGCATGCTCGTGGGCATCCTGGTCTTCATGACGCAACGCAGTCGCCTGCCCGGTGACGAAGAGCGTGCGGCCGCCCGGGCCGCGGCGGCCGCCGGCCAGCCCGAGTTGCTGACGAAAGAGGAATGGAAGCGGATGGGTGCCATCGTCATCCTCTTCGCTTTCACGATCATGTTCTGGGCGGCCTACGAGCAGAAGGGGGCGAGCCTCAACCGGTTCGCCAAGCGGCTGGTCGACACCAACGCGTTCGGGTTCCAGTTACCCGCGAGCTGGCTGCAGTCCCCGACCCCGCTCTACGTGATCCTGCTCGCCCCGGTTTTCGCGCGGCTCTGGGTCCGGCTGGGTACACGGCAGCCCTCGAGCCCGGCCAAGTTCTCGCTCGGCCTGCTGGCCATCGGTATGGCGTTCTGCCTGCTCGTGCCTGCGGCGGCGCTCACCGCGACCGGCAAGATCAGCCCGCTGTGGCTGGTCGGCGTCTATTTCTTCGACGTGATCGGCGAGCTGTGCCTTTCTCCGGTCGGCCTCAGCACGGTGACGAAGCTCTCGCCGGCCCGGTTCGTGGGACTGATGATGGGCCTGTGGTTCTTCGCGACATCGCTTGGCAACAAGCTCGCGGGGTTCCTGTCGGGCTTCTTCGTGGCCGACGATCCGGATCGGCTGGTGCGGCTGTATGGCGGCATCGCCGTGGCGCTCCTCGCGTCCTCGGTC
>CAZFQH010000537.1:1664-3079 GCA_964520805.1 uncultured Acidobacteriota bacterium
TGGCCCGAAGGCTCGTTCTCATCAGCACATCCACCGTCTTCGGGACGCGGTACCTGGAGCACGCCTACTCTGAGCTGCGCGACGCCTTCGGGAGCATTGCCCGGGTCCTCTTCATCCCCCACGCCCTGCAGGACCGGGACGCCTACGCCGTCAAGGCACGGGCCGCTTTCGAGGAAATGGGTTACGGGCTCGATTCGCTGCACGAGGCGTCCGATCCCCGCGAGGCCATCGAGCGGGCCGAAGCCATCTTCTGCGGAGGCGGCAATACGTTCCGCCTCCTGAAAGCGCTCCACGAAATGGGCACCCTCCCTCTCATTGAGCGGCGGGTGAAAGACGGCATCGTCTACGCGGGAGCGAGTGCGGGGTTGAACCTGGCCTGCCCGACCATCCGCACGACGAACGACATGCCCATCGTGCAGCCGCCCTCCTTCGACGCCCTCGGTCTCGTCCGTTTCCAGATCAACCCGCACTACATCGACCCGGCGCCCGGCTCCACCCACATGGGCGAAACCCGGGAGACCCGCGTCCGCGAGTTCCACGAGGAGAATGAGGCTCCGGTGGCGGGCCTGCGCGAGGGCGCGATCCTGCGGGTCGAGGGAGCTTCCATAGCCCTCAAGGGAGTGGCCGGCGCGCGGATCTTCAGGCGCGGCCTGGAGCCCATCGAGTTCCTGCCGGGAGCTTTCGTCGAAGAACACCTGGAACCGGGCCAGGAGGCGGCCTGAGTCACTCACTGCCCTTGTCATGGGCAGAAGCGAGCCTGGACGCGCGGACACCGGTGGCGCCCCTTGCCATTGGCCCTTCGAGCTATAGGCGATCGCCAAAGGCAGCGCGAAATCGGCGTGCGACTCGTTCTTTGGCGCGCGCGTAGAGGAAATTCGGCGGATGGTCCTGACGAGAGGAATGGTTCCGGTGGGGCTGGGGCTCCTCGGGGGCCTCCTGATCGCCGTCGTGGGTGTCGCGGCTCTTGACTCGCTCCTGTACGGGGTTAAAGCGCTGGATCCGGCCACGTTTGCCGCCGCTTTCGCGTCGTTGACGTGCTCCGCCCTGGTCGCCTGTGCAATCCCGGCATGGCGTGCGTCGCGAACCGACCCGGCTACCATTCTCCGCGCCGAATAGGAGGGCTGGTTGTTGCGGCGCCGTCCGGTCGGCGTCTGGTCTGCCGGTTTCTCCCGATGAGCCTCGCTCCCCTGGATCGGCTTGAGCGGGGCCACCTACCCAGGGTCCAGAAGTTGGAGCACGCATTCCGGGAGCGTCCCCCGCGGGCCTTCTCGGAGCGCTGCCGAATCCTTTCTTCCTCTACACCCGAGAGCGCCGCGGGCCTTTGGAGGGGAACTTCAGTGCGCGTTCGGGTCGCCGGCCACCTTCAGCAGCCCCAGCCACTGCTGCGTCGTGAGACCCGCCTGCGCGGCCAGTCC
>CAZFQH010000538.1:0-2776 GCA_964520805.1 uncultured Acidobacteriota bacterium
CTCAGAAACATGGCCACCCGCCGGTGACCTCCTTCGCTCCGCATGAACGCGAGAAACACAAAAACCAGAAGAAGAGGAGGCGCGTAGAAGGGCCCTTCTCCTCCTCCCAGCCCGATTCGCTGCGAGGACGGATAGAAGCCGAGAAGCAGGCCTCGCAACACGTCGCTCCAGTATTCGATCGAGACCACGGCCGCGCTGAAGAAACCCCGGTTTTCTGCCAGAAGCTTTTGGGAGAACGAGGTGTTCGTGGCCGAACCGGTGACGAGACGCAGCACCCCCAGCACCAGCCCGGCGACGAGGGCGGGCAATAGGAACCTCAGCCGATGTATCAGCGGCAGCGGCCGCTCTCGGGCCTCCCATAAAGCGAATGCGCCAAGACCGGTGACCAGAATCGCGGCCTCCGGCCGGGTGAGGGCCAGAAGGCACGCGGGCAGCACAAATGCGAACGTTGAAGAACCCTCCGCGGTTGCCCCCACCCAGGCCGCAAAAAGCCAGGTTGATAGAAACAGGACAAGAGCGATGTCCGCACCGTAGTGAAAGGACCACGCCAGGGGTCCGTTCAGGACCACCAGGAGGACACCAAGGAGCGCCACTCGCCGTTCCGCACCCAGGCAGAGGCTGGCCCGATGAGCCTGAAGTGCGGTCAGGAACATGAACGCGGCCCCCGAAAGGATGGCGAAGGCGATAAGACCTTCCCCGCGAAAGCCCAGGGCGTGGGCCAGCCCGAGCAGGGCGGTGTGCAGCAGGCTCGTGGCCCCGGGAGTGGGTGCCTCGCCTGGGTTGTACTGAAACGGATGACCCTCGGCGAAGCCCTTCGCGTACTGGGCGATCAGGTACAGATCTGCCACCTGGGGCACGAAGTGGCCGCCCGTCACCGCCAGCATGGACAGGACGTAAAGGGCTGAAACCGTCGTGCAGGCCACCGCGATCATCAGAAACGCCCCCCGTGGGCGGGGAGCGTGGGCTTCGATCATGCGCCCATCTTAATCACTGAAGCTCGGGCTAAGCTCCTGCCCTTCCGAGCCCTCCATGTTCGACGATCCCCTTTCTCCCGATACCGCATTGGCCCTCATCGGCGTCATCGGCGGCCTCTTCGGGCTCATCGTGGGCAGTTTCGCCAATGTGGTCATCTACCGTTTGCCGCTTGGGCAGTCGATTGTTTTTCCGGCCTCCCGCTGCCCCGGATGCCACAGCGAGATCGCCCCGTGGCACAACATCCCGGTGCTGTCTTGGCTTCTGCTGCGGGGCCGATGTGCTTCGTGTGGCATCCAGATCTCCGCTCGTTATCCGGCGGTGGAAGCGCTCCACGGCGCGGGGTTCGCGGGCATTCTGCTGGTCTTCGGCCTCACCCCTTTCACGCCTTTCCTTCTCCTTCTGTACTTCGCCCTGGTGGTTCTGGCCTTCATCGACTGGGATCATCAGATCCTCCCCGACCGAATCACCCTGCCGTCCCTTGCGATCGGGCTCGCCACCAGTCTGCTTCCAGGAGCGCTCATCTCCTGGCGCGAATCCCTTTTCGCCACCGCCCTTGGCTACCTGGGCTTTTATGCCGTGGCCGAAAGCTATGCCCGCCTGCGCGGGATCGAAGGTCTTGGGATGGGCGACTGGAAGCTCGCGGCCATGGTGGGTTCGTTCCTGGGAGGACGAAGGTTGCTCCTGGTGGTTTTCCTCGGGAGTCTTACCGGGATGGTGTACGGCCTGATCCAAGCCTTCAAGGAGCGTCGCGCCCTCGCCCGCGATTCGAATGCAGGGACACCCTCGGTGGGTGCTAGCGATGCGAATGTAGGGGCGCCCCTTGTGGGTGTGGCCCAAGGCCAGGCTCCGCATCGCCCAATGCCGGGCTGCGCGCCCCTTCCCGAAGGCGTTGTTGATGACGGTCCCCCCCCGATCGGTCTGTACAAACTCCCGTTTGGCACCTTCCTCGCCGGCGCCGCCATCTTCGTTTTGTTCTTCGGCGATTTCGTCCTCGACTGGTACGCCGGGTTCTTCAGGTTCTAAAACCGCAGATGCGCGCCGACCGCCTGATTCTGCTGTTCGCGGCGGCGCTCCTCGTGGCCGCCGAACTTGTGTCGCTGTCGTTGCTCCTCAAAGGACTCGGTGGGCGGCACGAGGATCAGAATCGCCAGGCCCTTGAGCAGGCGGCGGCTCTGGCGCCCCGGATCGCCGCCTGGATTCGCGAGCCGGGGAAAGCGGGGGAAGAGAGTGCTGTGGAACCGGGTGTCGAACCCTTCGATCGGCTGTCCATGGAGAACATGGCCGCACCCGAGATCGACGATGTCATCCGAAAGAAGCTGGCCGATGGCGAGCTGGTGGTGCTGACCCGACTTCCCGGCACCCCTCTGAATGTGCTGGGAGCCGTTCACACCAACCAAGGGCTGAAGGCGTTCCGCCTCTTCAGCGCATCCGCCGAAACTCATGGTTTCGCCACCGATCGCATTCTCATCGCCCAGCACGCCCTGATTCTCTTGACCGCCTTCGCGGGATTCGTCCTCACCGCCCTCGCCCCGCGCGGAGCCGCCACCTCCGAAGAGCCCGCGACCCGAGCCTACGAGGAGGCCATGATGCGGCTCCGGCTTCGCGACGACGAGCGCTTCGCCACTTTCGAGAAGGAGAAAGACGCCCTCACCTCGACTCTGCGCGACCGCGAGGCGATGGCGCGCGCCGGCGACCTTACCGCGGGCATCGTTCATGAGGTGCGCAACTCGATCGGCGCGATCGCAGCACACGCCAAGTTCGGAGAGCAGGCGGAGGACGAGCGTGTGCGGAATGGATCCCT
>CAZFQH010000538.1:2786-3074 GCA_964520805.1 uncultured Acidobacteriota bacterium
CCCTGGCGGTGGCCGACGAAGTGCGCACGATTCAGACGATCATGAACCGCTTCGTGGATTTCATTCGCACTCAGGAAGTGCGAAACGCACCCTTCGACCTCGGCCGCCTGGTTGAACGCGTGGTTTCGCGCGAACGCGTTCATCCCACCGCCACCATGGAGATTGAAGGAAATGCGACGACCGTTGAAGGCGATGAGGATCTTCTGGAGCGCGCGATCGAGAACGTGGTTCGAAACGCCGCTCAGGCCGCGGGTGCTCTCGGTCACGTGAAGGTGACGTTCGGGGCCG
>CAZFQH010000539.1:0-3070 GCA_964520805.1 uncultured Acidobacteriota bacterium
GCGGCAGAGGGCCTCTGGAGGAAGGGCGTCATCCCGGCGGAGGCCGGGGTCCACTCCTGTTCTTCTCCCGGCCGCCGAGCCTGCGCCCCAGCCGCGGGACCCGCCGCCATGCCCGCGTCAAGGTCGTTCCAGTTCATGATCGCGTTGAACCCAAGGGAGAACGTGCCCTGGGTCTGCCAGCGCCAGAAGGGACGGATCGCGAACATCACCACATGACCCTTTCCTAGCGCGACGTCAACGACGCCCGCGCGGTTCGAGAGGAACTGGCCGTTCGTGAGCGACCCCGACAAGAGCATGTCGTTTGGATTGGTGGGAAATGACAGAACGACGCGCGGTCGAGCGCCCGCATCCAGGTTCACACCAAACGCCGCCGCCATGCCACGAAAGGCCGCTGCTTCATCCACCTGCGGGCGTTCACCGGCCGCCGGCGCCTCAACGGGGTCGAGAGGATTGATTCGCAGGGGGGTTGCCATGGGCGTGATGATCTGGCCGAGCCCCGCGTTCGGTGGTCCGCCGCCACCGAGGAAACCCGCGAACTCCGCGGGAATGCCCGACCCACCGCCCGCGTTCAGAACGGGATCCTGATTGAAGTAGACGGGCAGATCGGACGCGTCGTAGCCATAGGCGATCGGACTCTTGCGATCCCCCCACTTGCCGCGCATTACCGAGCCGCGCGCGAACAGCTGCGCGGGCCGCTCAACCGTGACCCCGGACGTGATTCCGTATTCGGGGAAAATGGTCGCGGTCGAACCCTCGGTGATGAGCGTCCCCCCTTCGTTGACGAACTTCGCGAGCTCGGTGAGGCCTTCCATTCCCATGCCCCCGCGGATGTCATCCGACTGGTCCAGCACCCCGAGGTTGGGCGTGAGGTCGGACTTCTTGTACGGCACCGCATCGGGACCCGTCTTCGGAATGCCGTTGATCTGGCTCTGGGCCGTCCCGCCGACGTGCGGGAAGATGATGACGTCGTACTTCGCGCGGAGATTGCCCTCACGCAGTTTCTGATCGGCGAAGTACGTGTAGGGCACGCCAAAGGTGTCGAGGGCGGCCCGCACCCAGCCCTCGTCCTGCGTCCTCTGCCACGCATGCACGTAGCCGATGCGCGGAACGTCCAGGGCGTGGGTTTTCAGGGCGGGCAGGGAGTCTGTGGCCCAGGCGGAGAGGCCAAGATCCTTGATGACCGGTTCGAGCTTCGTGCGGTCGAAGTCCTTGACGACGATGGCACCCGCGCGGAGCTGTCGCCCGCTCAGCTCGAAGTCGTCCTCCACCGCGTCCATCGCGATGTTCGCGTTCTTGAAACGGAACGACACGAGAGCGTTATCTGACGTGTGTTCGACCACCAGCGTCTTGCCCGTGCCCTCGATCCCGCCTGGGGCCTTGACGGGTGCGGTGACGGGGGTCATTGCCGCCCACGGTCTTGAGATCGATGTCGCGCATGTACTGGAACGTCCAGCCGGTGTCGTCGTAAGGGCGAGGATTCTGGGCCGGATAGTTCTGAATGGAGAAGTACATATCGGCGAGGGTGCGATAGGGCTGATCTGCCCGAATCACGTAGTCGCCCGCTTCGACGCTGACGTTTCCGGCCTTCATCGCCGCGGACGCGCGATGGATCTCGAGGCCCTGGCGGAGGAGTTCGTTGACGGAATCCGCCACCTCGCCCTTGCGACGCTGGTTCGCCGGAATCACCCACGCGTGCACCGGACCGTTCTTGCCCTTATCCACCGAGCGCTTGTTCTTGAGCCAGTAGTTCTCCATGTACTTCTGGCGGTTCTTCGCCATGTGCGAGAGCGAGAAGAGCACGCCCGACTGCTGGATGTTCGTGTTGTTGCGCGGGCCCCATTTGATGGATGGAAGCGGCGGGTTCGGCCGGAACCATTCGCGGCTGGTGGCAGACGCAGGCAGCCGCAGATTCTCGTTGTTATCCGGACCGTAGCTTTGCACCTCGTAGAAGCGGCCGATCGCATTGTGCGAATGGGCGATGAAGAACATGTAGTTCGGCGTCCAGCCATCGTAGAAGCCGTAGGTGAACACGCCGGGAACGCCGCGCTTGGTCAGCTCCTGCACATCGTGGTTGGCGAAATCCCACCACTCGGAGATGGTGATGGGGTCGATCGCTTCGTTGTAGGGGCCGGTGCCGGTCGACGAATAGAGGTACGACTGCGCCTCATGCAGGTCGTGCATCACGATGGGCTTCCACTCAAGCTGGGTCCTCGTGACCGCGCGGGTGAGATTCAGGAACTGGCCCATGCCGTCGCGGTTGTTGTCGTGGGCCACATACTTGCCCCAGTACATCAGAGGGGGGCGCTGCTTGCCCGTCTTCTTCCCGTAGTAGTAGGTGTCGACGTGCTTGTCGCGACCATCCGGCTCGATCACGGGAGTGATGAACGTGATCATGTTGTTGCGAATCTCCTGGATGAAGGGCGTCTCCTGAACGATCAGGCGATAGGCGAGCTCCATCAGCACCTGGGGACCGCCGGTCTCGGGCGAGTGCATGCCCGAGGTGAGCCAGTAGATTGGTTTGCCCGTCTTGATGATCGCCTGGGCCTGGGCCTCGGTGGTCTTGCGCGGATCGGTGAGAGCTGCGAGGTTCGCCTTGTGAGTATCGAGGGCCTTGAGCGTCGCCTCGTCGGCGATGGCCAGCATGACGATGTCGCGGCCCTCTTCGGATTTGCCGATGGTCCAGAACTTCGCGCGCCCGGGCGCGGCCTTGGCGAGTGCTTGGTAGTAGGCGTACAGGTCCTTCGTGTACTCGATCTCACCGGGCTGACCGATGATGTGGCCGAAGTGCTTCAGCGGTGTCGGTACCGTGCTGGAGGCCGGCAGGTGGTCCACGAGTTCCGTGGTGATCCGCGGATCCTGCAGGTGTTGCTTGATCAGCTTGGTGTATTCCTCGTCGATCTTCGGCGGGGGCTTTTGGGCGAAGGCAGGCGAGGCAATGCCCGCGCCCATGAGGATCGAGAGAGCGCACGCGCACAGGGAGAGTTGTTTCATCGTGGAGCTCCGAGAATGAAGGACGTCGAACGGGGTACCTTCACATGGGGTGGCTCTGGAGTCAACGCCCAACGCGACA
>CAZFQH010000540.1:0-3063 GCA_964520805.1 uncultured Acidobacteriota bacterium
GGCGTGATCATCACTCAGCACGGGAAGCCGTCGCGGGTGGCGGCCGAGCCGAACCTGACCTCGCACGACCATGCGGCCGATCTGGCCCATCACGTGACCGAGGTGGCACGACTCGCCGCCCTCATCGGCCTTTCACACGACGATCTAAACGCGCGGCTTCACGACGCCACCGACCAACTGAAGAAGGAACAACCATGACCGATCTGGCCGCGCGCCTCGAAGGCGTAGGAAAGTCGTACCCGCACTTCATTCTGAAAGATCTGAATCTCGAGCTGCCGACCGGCAGCGTGACCGGCTTCATCGGCAGAAACGGCGCGGGGAAGTCCACGACCATTCGCATCCTGATGGGTCTGGTCCATCACGATCGTGGCTCCGTCACCGTGTTGGGTCAGGCGATGCCGATGCGCCAGGCCGCGGCGAAGCGCGATATGGGTTTCGTGTCCGAAGACATGCGTCTTTACAAGGCCGCGACTCTTGCCTGGCACATGGAATTCATTCAGTCGGTCTTTCCAACGTGGGATCAGGCCTATGCCGATACGTTGATGAAGCGCTTCGATCTTCAGGCTGCGCATCCGATCAAAGGTCTCTCCCACGGCCAGCGCGTGAAGGCAGCACTACTGCTCGCTCTTGCGCGCCGCCCGAAGCTGCTGGTTCTCGATGAGCCCACCACGGGGCTTGATCCGGTGGCGCGACATGAAGTTCTCGCGGCACTCATGGAAGCAATCGCCGACGAGAGTCGCACGATTCTGTTTTCGTCGCAGAACACGCTCGATGTCGAGCAGATCTCGGACCAGATCACTTTCATCGACAAGGGTCGCATCGTGGAGTCGGGTAACAAGGAGGAGTTCCTGGATCGGTGGCGGCGCTTCCGACTGGACGTGCCGCGCGGTGCCAGCGTTCCCGTTCTGCCCGGAACGATGGGTCCTGGAGTGAACCCGCCTGGTTCGCGGCTGAACGTGGTCGTCACGAATCGGTTCGAGATGTCGATGGTCGCGGCGTATCAGGCAGCCGGCATCACGGTTCAGGCGATCGAGCCGCTGACCCTCGAGGAGATTTTCGTGACGACAGTAATGAGCAAGAAAGAGGGAGCGACTCAATGAGCAATGCAGGGATCGATTGGACGCTGGTGCAGCTCCTGGTTCAGAAGGATTGGTTCTTCATGCGGAAGCCGCTGGCGGTCTACCTGGCGCTAGGCGCCTTCGGACTATTCCTGATGTCCGCGGGAAGCGAGGGGACGTTTTACGCGGGGAGCGTCTTACTGCTCACCCTTCTGATTTCACTCGGCATTCATCTCGTGATGGCGACGGTGATTGAGGAGCGCACCCATCAGACGCTGGCTTTCGTTATGAGCCTGCCGATCTCGCCGCGTGAGTACACGACCGCGAAAATCCTCGCCAATCTGACGATCTTCGCCATCCCGTGGCTGATCCTGATGACGGGCAGTCTCGCCATCCTGGGCTTTGGGCTGGAGGGCGCCGGGCTGGGCCTGATCCCTTTCGCCGCGGTGATCCTTATGGAGATCTTCGTGGCCTACTGTTTCGTGCTCGCCGTCGGACTGATCTCCGAATCGCAAGGCTGGACCATCGCCGCGATCGTGACAACCAACCTCCTCTTTCAGGGCGTCTTGTATGGGGTGTCGCACATGGAGGACATGGCCTCCACGATGAAGGGCTCGCAAACGGTGTGGAATGCCACTTCGATCGGCCTTCTCGGAATCGAGTTCGCGCTGATCGCGATCCTGGTCGGCGCGACGTTTCATTTCCAGGGACGCAAGACCGATTTCATCTAGACCCGGATCGATGGAACCGCAAACAACTCGAGACGTCCCGCTCGGCTATCTGCGCACCTTCCTCACTCTGCTGGTGGTGGCGCACCACTCGGCCCTCGCGTACTACGCCTTCGCGCCAGCGCCGGCCGCTTCACTCAAGGA
This sequence comes from uncultured Acidobacteriota bacterium, assembly GCA_964520805.1. GTDB lineage: Bacteria > Acidobacteriota > Vicinamibacteria > Fen-336 > JAGNNV01 > JAGNNV01. Next base: position 1,931 of record CAZFQH010000540.1, read on the forward strand.
ACTGCCCATGATGTGGACGGCGTTCCCCGTGGTGGATCCTCAAAAGTGGCCCGCGGCGGCGCTCTTCATCGGCTTCAACGACACCTTCTTCATGTCGCTGATGTTTTTGATCTCTGGAGTCTTCGTTTGGCCCGCTCTCTTGCGCAAAGGTTCGGTGGGCTTCCTGCGAGCCCGCTTGATCAAGCTCGGCATTCCTTTCGCCATCGCCGCCGCCGTACTGTCGCCCCTTGCCTATTACCCATCGTACTTCGCAACCGGAGCCGACCCGGCTCTGGGATCATTCATGAAGGAATGGGTGACGCTCGGCGTATGGCCGGCCGGGCCAGCCTGGTTCCTGTGGGTTCTCATCGCCTTTGGCGTAGTCGCGGCGGCCGCATCGAAGATCGCGCCGGGCCTTGATCTGCGCGCTGCCCGTGCGCAGGAGACCCTGTCTGAGAGCCCGATGCGATATGCCCTTGCCTTGATCGCGATCTCCGCTCTCGTCTATCTCCCGATGGCCGCCGCCTTCACACCGGAAAACTGGTCGAATGTGGGTCCGTTTTGGTTTCAGACGAGCCGCCTCCTTCACTACGCGGTCTATTTCGTAGCCGGGATGGGCCTCGGCGCGCAAGGCCTCGGACGCGGATTGCTGGCGCATGGCGGAAAGCTCGCGCGCCGGTGGCCGCTGTGGATCATGGCGTCGATGGCCGCATTCGTGCTGGGGATGGTCGCGCTTTTCACCATCCTGAAGACCTACGGCAACGGAGGAACCGGCCCGTCGATGACTCTGAGCGCACTCGGCAATCTGACCTTCGTTCTCTCTTGCGCCACGTCATCGCTTGCCTGCCTCGCGGTGTTCGTCCGGTTTGCACGCGAAACTCATCCGATCCTCGACCACCTCAGCGCGAATGCTTACGGCATCTACTTGTTCCACTATGTCTGCGTGAGCTGGCTTCAGATGGCGCTTCTTGGGACAACATCTCTTCCCGGCGGATTGAAGGCGATGACGGTCTTCGTCGGCACCGTGGCGTTGAGTTGGATGCTGGCGTCTACCCTGCGGCGCATCCCAGCCGTCGCTCGCGTTCTCTAGCAGTCTACGTTCCCAGTATCAGGCGCGGCTCTCACGAGGCAGCAGCGCAGTTGAGCCAGGCGGC
>CAZFQH010000541.1:0-3053 GCA_964520805.1 uncultured Acidobacteriota bacterium
GAACCCCAATCAGTCGCCAGGCTCCGGGCAAGGGCAGCCGGGTGCGAACGCGGAGGGGGGGGGGCAGGCTGAAGGCCCAGGTGCACAACGGGGCGTCGGAGGCTCGTCGGCTAACCGTGGCCGCCCAGGCGGCGGCGGTGAGCGCGGCCGGCTGGGGGCCGAAGAGACCCGGCAACTTCGACGAGAGATCACCGAACGGGCCCAGGATGCCGAGGCGTTTCGCCGGGCCCTTGAGGAGAGCGGTGTTTCCTCTCCCCAGGCCGCGGCCCTCGCTCAGAGACTCCAGGGGCTCGCCACCGACCGAAATCTGCGGGATCCGCTGGGCCTCGCGGAACTCGCGGGCCAGGTCGCCGACGACATCAAGATGTTGGAGTACGTGTTGCGCCGGGACGTCGATGGCAAGCGGCCCGAACTACAGCTCTCGGGCTCCGAGGAACTCCCGCCCGGATATCGTGCGATGGTCGAGGAGTATTACCGCACCCTCGCCCGGAAGCCGAAGAGCGCTCCCCAATCGCCTCAGTAGGCGCGGAGATCGTCGATCCAGACCTTGCCGCGGCTGCCAAAGGCCATGGCGCCGTGATCAATCACGAAGACCAGATGAGCGATCCGGCTTGGGTCGAACGAACCATCAGACGTCCGGTTGATGCTTCGGAGCGAGGAGAACGAAATGTTGTGAAGGGTCCACGCGGGCGAGGTTCGAACCGAGGCGAACCAGGCCTCCGTACCCTCGTCGGCCGATGCCGGGTTGAGATCGCGAATCTGGAACCACACCCGGTACTCACCGTCACCCTTGAGCCAGAAGGAGATTCCCTTGCTGGCGGCCAGGTCACGCTTCGTACGATCCACGAGAGCACACCAGACCGGCGGATTCGGTGACGGGTTGAGATGGAACGATAGAAGTGCGGCTCCCCCAGAGCCACGGCCGCCTTCCGGGTCGACGATCGGTGTGGCAACACTCGACCCGGGATCATGTTCGGCCGCGAACGCGGTGGTTCCATCGAAGTCGTCGATGTTCACGGACCCCTCCACCTGAGGCTCGTGGTAGGGACGTGCTGCTTCCACCCGGGCCCGCTCTCCCTCCGGGGTAAGGATGGAGATGGGGTTTGCGAGTATCCATGGAGTGGACGCACCGGGCGCATAGGCCTCGACTCGAAACACCCCAGGGCGCGTGGGCTCGAACTTCAGGGTCTCGGTCGCGGTGGCCACCGTCTGTCCGCTTTCGATCAGCCGCAGCGTGGTGCCTTTGGGGACCGCACCGCCCGCGAGAAGCGCAAGACCCGGGCCAAACCGCACGGTCGACCCGGGGCCGATGGCTTCTCCATTCCCAGTGCGCGCGACAAAGGAGAAGCCTGACGGATCGGCCAGGGACGGAATCGCCACGACACTGCTTCCAGCGCATAGAGCCCGAGTGACCTGGTCTCGCGCGGTCGCCCGATTGGACGAAAGGGGTGCCTCCAGATGCGCCACCGTTCGTACCAGGCCGAACAGCGCCTCGTAAGAGGGCAACGGGAGGCTGGAGGTGCGAGTGATGGGAATTCGACCGTGGGCGTCGGTCCCGCCGATGGCGGGCGCGAAGCGCCGAGACAGGATGCGGTCCCACAACGCGAGTTCGGACTCGAAGCGGTCGAGGGTTCGAGAGAGAGCGAACTGAGGGTTAACCGGGTAAGTCCACGCCGCGAGTGCGAGGTCGAAGGGGGACGCTTCGCGCCAGGCCGTATCCCCATTCACCACTTCCACCCCGAAGTTCCCCGGGTCGTCCTCGCGAGAAAAGCGCGTCTCCCCGCGCGGGGATGTCGGATGGGCGGCGAAAGCGCACCCGCCGAGGTGCCGAACGTCGTCCAGAGCCTCGCGGAGGGTGCCCGAAAAGCGAAACGTGGGCGCGCGAATTCCGATGGCCAGAATATGGCCGGCCTCGGTTGAGACCTCTGAGCCAACGATCACGAGGGGATCACCCGGCCGGGTTACCCGATCAAACTCCGCGGGATCCACTCGGTTGTGGTCGGTGATGACCATGAAGTCCACCGCCGCGCGTCGGCCCGCGGCGATCACTTCCGCAGGAGTCCCCCGTCCGTCGGAGAGGTTCGTATGCACATGGACAACACCCGAGGCGCGGTACTGCGGCCCCTCGCCTAAAGCCTGCCCAGACAACGCTGCGGGGCCGGCGAAGAAGGCCCGCACCCAGACGAGGACACCCAGGCCGATGGCTCCTTTAAGGGCGAGCGAAGCCGCGCGCCGACGCCCTCGCGGTTGGGCAGGGGGCGTCACGGAGTCGGGCGCACCACTCACCGTCATGCGAACTCCATATTGGGAGGACAGACTTTCGCACGAAACAGTGGCGGCGGCCCGCTCCTCGCGAGGACTACTTGAGCAGACCCTTCAATTCCTCGGCCTTGTCCGTCTTCTCCCACGTGAAGTCGGGTTCGGTACGGCCGAAGTGACCAAACGCGGCGGTCTGGCGGTAGATGGGCCGGCGCAGATTCAACTGTTCCGTGAGGCCCTTCGGGGTCAGCTTGAAGATCTGCCGAACCGCATCCACGAGCTTCAACTCGTCAACCTTGCCGGTGCCTTCGGTGTCGCACATCACCGAGACCGGTTCGGCCACGCCAATCGCGTAGGCCACTTGGACGAGGCAGCGCTCGGCGAGGCCCGCGGCCACGATGTTCTTCGCGATGTAGCGCGCCATGTAGCAGGCCGACCGGTCTACCTTGGTCGGATCCTTGCCCGAGAATGCGCCGCCGCCGTGGGGGGCGGCGCCCCCGTAGGTGTCGACGATGATCTTGCGCCCGGTGAGGCCGCAATCGCCCTGGGGACCACCGACCACGAACCGTCCGGTGGGGTTGATGTGGAACTTGGTCTGATCGTCGATCAGATTCGCGGGGAGGGTCGGACGGATGATCTTGGTGAGGACATCCTCCCGAAGGGCCTCGGTATTCACCCGGTCGTCATGCTGGGTGGAGATGACCACCGCGTCGATCCTCTTCACCCTGCCGCCATCGTACTCGACCGTCACCTGGCTCTTGCCATCGGGGCGGAGGTAGTCGATCTCGCCGCTG
>CAZFQH010000542.1:0-3049 GCA_964520805.1 uncultured Acidobacteriota bacterium
GGTATAGAGGACCTCCTTTTTGTCCACTCCCCGGATCACGATGGTGCGTCCCGGCACGTAGCGCACCACTTCTCCGTCAATGGTGACGTACTTCGGAGCGGTCTGGACGGTCTGGGCCGATGCGAGGCCGGAGGCGACAGCGGTCAAGCCGAGGCTCAAACCTACAATCAATACAGTTGTCTTCATTCTTTTCATTTCTTTCATTGGACCGGCGCGAATTGCTGCCGGAATGCCCTCAACGGTCGGGCTCAGAGGTAAGGCGCAGCAAGAGCCATGCCGCCATCCCGAGGCCTGAGAACTCGCTATTGCGTGGAGGGGGCGTCAAGGAGCCTGAATCGAGACCGAAGGATTAAGCGCTTTCACCGCGTGCGGTGAGCGTTTGTAAGCCTTGCCGACGACGGTTCGTCGCACCAACCTAGAACAGCATGTCTTGAGCCGCCGCTTTCCTGATTTATCCGAGGCGAAGCTCGCCGGCCGTCAAAGCGAGTGGGCCGAGAACGTGTCACAGTCCTTCGGGCTGCCGGAGTCCATGCCGCGCTTGAACCAGCGCACGCGCTGCTCGGAGGAGCCGTGGGTGAACGACTCGGGCACGACCTGGCCCTGCGTTTGCTTCTGCAGGCGGTCGTCCCCGATCGCCGACGCAGCGTTGAGGGCCTGCGCGATGTCACCTGGGTCCAGTTGATTCATGGCGCCTGCGTGGTGTCCCCACACGCCCGCATAGCAATCGGCCTGCAGTTCCACGCGCACCGAGGTCTGGTTGGCGTCGCGCGCAGATTCCTTTTGTCGGAGCGTGCCGCTGAGGTTCTGCACATGGTGGCCCACCTCGTGCGCGATCACGTAGGCCTGGGCGAAATCGCCCGGCGCGCGAAAGCGCGTCTGGAGCTCTTGGAAGAACGTGAGGTCGAGGTAGAGTTTTTCATCGCCGGGACAATAGAAGGGGCCAGTGGCCGATTGGCCCATGCCGCAGGCCGAGCGTACCTGCCCGTCATACAGGACTAGCGTCGGCGCGCGGTACTCGCTGCGCGACTGCTGGAAAGTCTTGCCCCAGACCACTTCGGTGCTGCCGAGAATCTTGGAGACGAACTGACCCATCTGGTCCGCGGGCGCGCCCGTGGGCGCCTGGCGCGTTTCGGTCTGGGGAACAACCTGCTCGGCCACCTGTAACACCGTGCCCGGGTCGAAGCCGAGGAAGTACGCTACGACTGCGATCGCGATCCCACCAAGGCCCAGGCCACCGCGCATGCCCATGCCGCGCCGATCCTCGACGTTGCCGCTGGCTCGTTGGTCGCCGAGTTTCATGAGATTAGATCTCCTTTCGTATCAAACGTAATTCTCTGCACAACGCTTTTACCTTATCGGTCCACGCCCCTGGCGCACCGTGCGCCAGCGCGCATAGAGTCCGTTGAGCGCGGAGATCTGCGGCGCCCGCGCCGAGTTTGCCTTCGCCATCTACCCCACGTGGGCGATGAAGACCCCGACCGCAATCCTCAAGGCCCTCGCCGGGGACGCCTTCAGAGAATTCATTCCGAGTGGCCTCGAGTACTTTCGCTCGCCCACCCTTGACCTCATGCTCGACCCGAACGGCCTCGCGCTGCGCGGAACCGAGAAAACAACGCCGCGCGCTCACGGTCTCATCGCAGAGCGACTGGCCCGGACGGAGGTTCTTCAGACCACCGATCCGAAGGCGCAGGTGCTCGAGCGGCGAATCAAGGATGTCTGGAAAGTGTTCAGCTCGAACCCCGCTCACGAGGGGTCCGCCATCCTGCTCGCCCGCGTGGAAGAGATCGCGGCGGAGATCATCGACCTGCCCGTCCCGTATGCAGACTGGCAAACCCTCTACCGCGAAACGCTCCAGTTGGCCCGCGCCCTCCGCGGCGAATCTCAACTTCTGTCGAAAGACACTCCCAAGGAGATCCCCATGGAATCCAAGTCTAAAGAGACCGCAGCCTCGCAGCCCGGCATGAGCCTGCCTCTTGAGCAGATGCCGTTCGCCGAACTGATCGGCTCGATCACCGACCGGGCCCGGCTACTGGTGGAGAAGGAAGTCGATCTCGCGAGAACGGAATTCAAGGCCGACTTGAAGTCGGAGCTTACGATGGCGAAGGGCCTGGTCGGGGCGGTCGCTCTCCTCGTCGGCTTCAACCTGCTTCTCGTCTCGCTCGTGCTCGTTCTCGCCGAGCACATGGCCCCGTGGCTCGCCGCCCTCGTCGTGGCTGCGCCGTTCATCGTTCTGGCCTTCGCGGCGGCGCTCGTCGGCTGGAGCAAACGCGTGAAATCACCGCTCGAAGTTACACGGGCAACTGTCAAGGAGAGTGTCGAATGGGCCAAGAATCGGCTGGCGTGATCGAAACCCGTCACGAGAAGACTGCGCATAGGGACCTTCCCGATGTCCGGAAGGACGAGGGAGGCGGCAAGCCGGCGCTGAACGTCAGCGCGCGGCGCTCCGAGATCGACGACATCCGGTCTGATCTCGGTGCCTACATCACCGAGCTGGACCGCCGCCGCCACGAAGCGTTCGACGTCCGGCTGCAGGTCAAGAAGCACAAGGGGCTTGCCATCACGGTCGGCGCGATTCTTATCGCTCTGACCGCGGGCCTCGTTGCGTATTGGGCCAACGGCCGCATGAAGAGGCCACCCACGGTGAGGCTGGGCCGCGCCGAGCTCCTGGAGGAGCAGGATTCGAAGGGGAGCCGCGTCAGCAAGGCGGCAGTGGGAGTACTCACCGCGGCCGTCATGGGCGCGGTCAAGGGTGCCGCGCAGCGTGCCGCAAACGGTCGGAGTGTCCTTTTGGCGAGGGCTTCGCATGAGATGGCTGCTTCTTCGGCGCGCGTTCGTTCATGATCTCTGTGGCGCCGGTCGACGTTGCCCTACGGCCTGAAGGCGAAAAGGTCTTGATCGGGATCGGGAAGTCCCGCGATGGCCCGTTGGATGACCTGGGCGGCGACCGCGCTGAAGGTAATTCCATTGCCGCCATGACCAAGGATGGCAAAACACCGATTGGCTCCGGGAACCTCGCCCATCGAGGGCAAGCCTGTCGTACTCGCCCCGA
>CAZFQH010000543.1:0-3043 GCA_964520805.1 uncultured Acidobacteriota bacterium
GGAAACCGTCCCAGCAGAGCGCGACGGGTGTCGCGGCGAAGTACTGGAAACATCCGGTCGGAAGAGTGCGCGGGTCAACGCGGAAGGTTTAGGCGCTTCCGAACTTCGTCCCACGGCTCGCCAAGCGACCGGCCTTCTCTGATGTCGTCTTCCAGGTCGTCCAGGCGGCGATCAAGCTCCCCTGCTTGAGCATCCGTGAGGGGAATGCGCTCGGGGTGTTGGCTGAGGCTGGCCCAAATCTGCTCAAGGAGATCGAGCTGCTCCTGCGGAGTGAACGAGTCATGGTTGATGGCGGGGTGGCCCACTCCGATATTCTGCATCACGCAGCCTGATTCGTGGCAATGGGTGCGGACACCGTGCTTGTGCACCTCGGGCATTTCCACGCGATTCATATCCAGAACGCCGAACTGCAGGGCGTGGGTCGATCGGGCGAGTCCGCCGCCGCGATGCCGCCACGCCCCGCTCAGCACGGGCAGGCAGGCGAGGGCGCGGAACTGCATGGCGCCGTTCTTGTGATATTCGAGACCGATGAGCGGACGGAGTCGCGAGGGCTGCGTGGTCGCGTACTCGCGCGCGAAGCGCTCGATTTCCCCGGCCGATAGACCGACCACGGGAGCCATCGCGGAAGGCGCAAGTCGCGGAGGCGGATGAAAGCCACTTTCGGCTTCAAATCCCTGATTCCCCTTCGGGCGTCAGGCCGGCTTCGCGGACTTCAAGCCGATTCGGGCCGACGAGTGGAAGGTCGCGCCCTGCGCTGATCGTGCCGGCGACCTGTCGTGGCTGACTGAGGGAGGGCTCGCCCCAATCAGCGAACGGGTGACCGCGTAACAGAAGCGCGCTCCGATCGAACGACGCTGCTCCGAGTAGACCGGGCGCCCATTTATGTCGTCCTTACCTCGATCGCGGGATAGGTGAGGGCTGTGCGGGGGCGACTCCGGGCGTCGGGCGCACCGCCGGAGAGACCGCGGGCACCGCCGCGGGAACGGGGACCGGCACCAGAAGAACCGGAGCCTCGCTCGGTGTGACCGTGGCTTGAGGAGCGGCGGCCCCGGGCCGGCGGAACACGCCGCTGTCGATGGTGGCGCCGCGGCGGCTGATCGCTTGAAAGTAGAGATCGTCTCCCGTGATCTCCACGATCATGAAGTGATAGTCGGAATCGAATCCCTTGGCGGTGAGAGCCGATCCAACGCGAATATCCCTCTTGCGCAAGGACCCGCCCGCGCCGGACACCCAATAACCAATGCCGCCCTTCTGCGGTTTGATCCGCTCGTAGAAGTGATCGTGGCCAGAGAAGGCGGCGCTCACTCCGTACTTCACGAACAACGGCTCGAGGATCGCCCTCGTCTCGAGGGCGGACCCGTGGGTCCTTCCCGACGAGTACAGGGGATGATGGAAGAATGCGATCTTCCAGGGTGAAACCGAAGAGGACAGCTCCTTTTCCAGCCAATCGATCTCGCCTTTTTCGAGGTAGTTCGTATCGAGAGCGAAGAAGCGCACGCTGACATCGTTCTTTCCATCGGCGTTCTTCGGTGGATGGAACGTGTAGTAGCGCTCGCCGCCCATGTTGAAAGGCTTGTAGAAACGCTGGTTCGGACTGTCGTGGTTGCCGATGGCCGCGCGAAACTCGACCCCCTTGTCGAGAAGCGCCTTGTAGGGCAATCCGAACTTGCGCTCCATATCCGCCGGAGTATCGGCGCCGTAGATGTTGTCCCCCAGCATGATGACGAGGTTGAAGGGAAACTCCTTGTAGACCGCCGTCATCTGGGCGGCCACCTCGTTTTGACCGCTGTTGCCGCGGCCGGTATCTCCGATCACGGCGAAGCGGATGGACCCTTCCTTGAGGGGCAGCTTGAGCGTCACGGGGGCCACGCTCTGAGCGGAGAAATCGACCCTCACGTACGAGCCGACGGCGAAGAGGGCGAGGGCCAGAACGACGCTGCGACGGATCATGATGCGGCTTTTCATTGTCACTTCACGCCGACCGCGGGAGTTGCGTTGGGAAGGAAGTCGACGATGATCTGCGCGATCGAATCGATCAGGATCAGGTCCCGCCCCACGAACCGGTAGTGGAGGCACTCCGGCAGAGGCGGCAGGGTGAGCAGAACGCTCGGCGGCACTGTGGAGCGCGTGGCGCCCGACGGGTATGCGGCGTTCACGTGGGGCTCTACGGGCACGGACTCCTTTTCGTCGTCGGGGTTCCCCTCGACCACCGCCTTGCGCGCGGCGAGCGTGTCCGGGCCCTTCAGTTGCTCGGCGATGAGTCTTCGGAGAAGGGGTTGAATCTCGGGGAGGAAGACATCCCCCTGCTTCGCTTTGGCGCGGTCGGCCGCGATGGCCGCAGCAAGACCCTGCCCGGTCACCCCTTTCTGGCCACCCAGGCGTGCGAGTTGGTTCTCGTGAATGCGAACGTAGCGCGCCACCTCCTTCTGGAAATGCCGCACCGCTTCCTGTTCCTCTTTGGCCTGATTTGCCGCCCGGCTTTTGGCCCTTTCTACTTTCTTTGCGACCTTCTCCGCGGTTTTCCTCTCGGCGGAGGTCTGGAGGGGGCCGGCCATGGAGGATCCGACGAGGCACAGGGCCGCGGTCAGGCCGAAAAGGAGCCGCGCCGCACCGCCACGAAGATAGGGTGGTCTGTTCATTTCAACTCCTGGGTTTTCATTTTCTCTGCTTTGGCCGCGGCTTTCGCTTCTTTTTTCTCGGCCTTGGCTTCCTTCTTCTCCGCTTTGGCCTCGACTTTGGCTTCCGTCTTCGCTTCAGCCTGGGCTTCAGCCCGGGCTTCGGCCTTCGCTTAGGCCTTCGCTTCAACTTTCGCTTCCGTCTTGGCCTCGGCCTTGGCTTCCGCTTTGGCCTCTTTCTTCTCGGCCTTGGCTTCCTTCTTCTCCGCTTTCGCTTCGACTCTTGCTTCGGATTTGGCTTCGGCCTTGGCTTCAGCCTTCGCTTCAACTTTGGCTTCCGTCTTCGCCTCAGCCTTGCCTTCGCTCTTCGCTTTGGCTTTCGCGATGGTTCTGGCTTTGGCGTCGGCCTTCCCTTCGGCCTTCACGCC
>CAZFQH010000544.1:0-3036 GCA_964520805.1 uncultured Acidobacteriota bacterium
GGACAAAACGGTCAGGTGGGTGTCGTGAACACCTGGAGATGAATCGGCTGGTCGAGAGCCGCGAGCGCTTCCAGAGTGGCGGCTTCGAGGCCGGCTTCGCCCTTCGACACATCCACGATGCCGTCGATGAGCACGCCGAAGTCGTACTGCATGGGCAGACCGAAGAACCGAATCCCGTAGTCAAGGTCGGCCCCGCCGTCCACCCCGGCGCGCAGGATGGCGACTCCTGGGATGTGATGCACCTTGAGCCGCTCCGCCTCTTCCTTGTCGATCACGAAGTTCTTCGCTTCCAGAAGCAGACGGGAGTCGAGGGTGACGAGTTCTTGCAGGAGTCGCGTCACTTCTTCGGATTCGGGGAACTGAAGCGATTGCGAGAACACCACGAGCTTCACTGGATGGACCATCTCGGAGAGGCGCTCCTGGATGTCCACCTTCACCTGGTCATCAAAATACATGACGGTTACTTCTTTCGGTTGGCCGCTTGAAAGGCAGCGAGGTTTCGCCCGATCTGCTTCGCGTGATTGGAGAGGTGCGGCCCGTAGCTTTTGAGCCAATCGCACACGTTGTAGGGGCCGGATTCGGTATGCCGGCCCTCCTTGGACCAATCCGCCTCGGTAAGCGACCTCAGGATGGGCAGCGTTCCAGTGCGAACCGCATCGATGGTCCGCAGGGCGCGATCGGTGGATTGCGCGTGATAGCTGAAGACTTTCGCCCACGCCTCCTGGTTGTAGCCCACAATCAGAGGTTCGGGCTCGGCCACCAGCAAACGCAGGCGGGTGGCTGCATAGCTCTCGGAGTCGGCGCAATGGACGATGACCTCATGGGCCGACCACTTGTCGGGAGCGGGCCGCCACTTCTCCGCTTCCTCCTGAACACTTTCCCAGGCCGTACGCAGCAGCACCGCGCCTTTTTCATATTCGGCAACGAGGGGCTCTCGCTCCTCGGGGGTGAGAACGGTCGGCATCAGGGGCCCTCCTTGCGGGCATCGGCGATGAGCCCCTCGATGACCTTCACGGCATCATCAAGCCTTGGCTCGGGAACAAGAATGTGATCGGTACGGAAGCCGCATTGCGGAACGATCGAAATCCCCGCCGTGGTCAGTCGCTCGGCCAGAGGAGCCAGGAATCCGACCAGGTCCACGGGCATCGAGGCGTCGATCGTTATGGCGCGCAATCCACGAAAAACCTCGGTGGCGCGGCCACGCAGACGCCAGGCGCCAAAGGCCCCCTCCGGAGCGGTCAGGCTGCACTCGGTCCCCTCGGTTACGAATGCCACAAAAGCGGACGGATCCCGAACACCCACCCGACCTGCGAAGGCCGCGACACGATCGCCCGCAAATCGGGGGAACGTGGCAAGCACCACCGCGTCCGGCCAGATCTTGACCTGGGCCTGCGACCAGACTGCACGCGATTGCGAACTGAGGGCCATTGAAACTCCGCTTGGATCGTACGATCAAGACACGCTGCGTCTGAAACCGCGGGGTTTGGATTCGGCCTTGGTCAGGTTGGATCCCAAGAGACCGGGGGGGGCCGTTCAACGGGCTGGATCGCCTTGACAGGAAGAAAGTTCGGGCGCATTCTTTCCGCAACTCAGGTTGGCGCGGTTTGTGCTGCGAATGCCTTAACCGAAAAAAGGGCGCTACGCATCCAGCGACGTGCCAGATGCTAAAGCGTTGTTTTTCAATCACCCAAAAATTGAGGAGAACCTTCGATGCGTTTATTCAGGACCCTGGCAATCGGCCTCCTGGCCTTCGCCACCTTGTCGACGGGCGCTGTAGCTCAAGAACTCCGCGGAAGAATCGCCGGCGTCATCACCGATGACAGTGGCGCGATCGTACCGGGTGTGACGGTGACCGCCACCTCACCCGCTCTGATCCAACCTCAAACCACCACGTCGGGCTCGGACGGCAATTACCGCTTCCCTGCTTTGCCGTCTGGGCTCTACACGCTCACTTTCGAGCTACAAGGCTTCAGCACGATCAGGCGGGAAGGCGTCCGGGTCACGCTGAATCAGACCTTCACGATCGACGCGAAGATGAAGCCCGCGTCCCTTTCGGAAACCCTGACCATTTCCGCGGAGACCCCGACCATCGACACCAAAACGACCTCGATCGGCACCGCGTTCACGAAGGAGCTGCTGACGGACATCCCGAACGCGCGCGACATCTGGGCCGCGATGTCTCAGGCGCCCGGTTTCCAGATGCAGGGATACGACGTCGGCGGATCTCACACCGGCACCCAGACTGGTTACCTTGCTTACGGCGTCGGCGATCAGAACAAGACCATGATCGAAGGCATTAACGTAACCGAGAGCACGGCGGCCAACGCTGGCTACTTCGACTTCGGGAGCTTTGAGGAATTCCAGTTGGGCGCCGCAGGGAACCTTGGGGAACAGGCCGGTCCGGGCGCGCTGATGAACATCACCGTAAAGTCGGGCGGCGACAAGTTCAGCGGCCAGATCTACTACGACTACGAAGGCACCAGCACGATCGGAGACAACGTCCCAAGCGCCTACAAGATACCCGGCGGCCTGGGTTCGGACGGGTTCAAAGCGCCCACGTTGACGGATCCCGCCACGGGCCAGCTGATCGGCCTCCAGACCGGAAACCCGATCACGAAGCAGTACGACCTGAACGTCAACGTCGGGGGACCGATCATCAAGGGCAAGCTGTGGTTCTTCGCGGGCTACCGCGACAACAATCAGTACAAGACGATCCTGGGCCTGCCGGGCACGACCGCCCAGAGCCAGCTCGTCAACTACACGGGAAAGCTGACCTACCAGATCAATCCGAAGAATCAGTTGATCGGCTTCTTCAACCAGCGCACCAAGTTGCAGCCTCTTCGTGACCTGTCCCTCAGCACCCCTCTTGAGTCCGCCTATTACCAGGCCTCGAAGAACCGTCCCGTGAAACTGGAATGGACCAGCGTTCTTTCCGACCGCGCCTTCCTCGACATCCAGGTGGCTCACTGGCTGAACAACTTCCCGCTGTATCCGAGCAAGACTCAGTCGAACAGCACCGAAGGGGTTGGTCCCGGC
>CAZFQH010000545.1:0-3029 GCA_964520805.1 uncultured Acidobacteriota bacterium
CGCGCTGAAGACTCGCCTGGGCCTGGTAGAAGGAAGGGCGAGAGAAGCCGAAGGCACGGGCGCTCTTTGCTACGGTCAGGCCATCGGCGCGCACGCGACGGACCATCTCGTACTTGACCTAAGGCCCCCCCCAACTTCGTCACCCCGGCGCAGGCCGGGGTCCACGAAGAACACACGCTCCCCTCGGGATGAAGGTTGCGCACGCGGACCCGCTCGTGCGACGAGCCAGCCCGCCTCAGTGGTCCCAACCAAGCGCCGAGAAAGCTGGGCATGGCTGCGTATCTCACCGACCCGCCCTTCACGCTGGGCGGTTCGAAGCTGATCGACCCGCCCGCCGGCCGCAAGACGTCCGAACGCGACTCAGGCGGCGCTGTCGAGCGCCACAGAAACGCGCAGCCCCAGCGGTTTCAGAATCTCTTGGAGGGTCTCCAATGTCGGATTGCCCTCCTTTGAGAGGATCTTGTAGAGACTGGGTCGCTTGATGCTCACGCGCCCGGCGAGTCCGCCCACGCCTCCAGCCGCGTCCACCACGTCTTTGAGGGCAATCAGAAAGGCCGCGTTGTCCTTCTCGGCGAGCACCTGCGCAAGGTATTCGGCGGCGTAGGTGGGATCAGCGAGCCGCTTGAGGAGGCCCGCCTTGTAGTGTTTCAAACGCATGATGCCTTGAACTCCTTCCACAATTGTTGCGCGCGGCCGATGTCGTGGGACTGGCTGCGCTTACTGCCGCCGCCGAGCAGAATGACGATGTGGCGGCCGTGCAGCCCGTAATAGATGCGCAGGCCGGGACCAGCTGTGATCCGCAACTCAAACACCGACCCGCCTACGGACTTACAGTCGCCGAAATTCCCGGCACGCACACGGGCCAGACGCGCATCGACCGCGATTTGCATCTTCCGATCACGAAGGGAATCGAACCACTCATCGAATGGGACGAGGCCGTCCCGAAGCTCCAGCTTCTTGACCTCCTTCTCGATCACCGACCTACTGTAATGTATAGGTGACACCGACGTCAAGCACATCGTAGGCGCGCATTGCCTTCATCAGCACCAGACCGTGCGCCCGAAGGCAATAGCGGCGCGACGAACGCCGTCTTCACGGTCACGCTCTCCGCGGTGAGCGGTCAGACGGTGACGGTACAGGCGGTGACGGCGAACAACGCCACTCTCTGGCCTGGATTACACGACCACTGGTCCAACCACGCTGACCTTCTCGCCGGAAACGACGACCCAAACCTTCACGGTGCCCGCGCTCGCGGACACCCTGGATGAGGCCGACGAAACCTTCGCTGTGACTCTCACCGCCGCCACAAACGCAACGATCGCGGCCGCGCAGGGGATCGGCACGATCACCGACGATGACGCCTCCCCGGGCCTCTCGATCAACGATGTGACCGCAGCAGAGGGGAACTCCGGCTCCACGAATCTCACCTTCACGGTGACGCTCTCCGCGGCGAGCGGGCGCGCGGTGACGTTTCTGGCTCAGACGGCAGATGTGACTGCGCTCGCGGGCTCTGACTACGCCAGCCTCGCCTCAACCACGGTCACGATCGTCGCGGGGGCGATCAGCCGGACGGTCAGTGTCGCGGTCTTGGGCGACCCACTCGACGAGGCGGCCGAGACCTTCGTCGTAAATTTGACGTCGGCGTCGAACGCAGTTCTCCTTGACGCCCAAGGCTCGGGCACGATCACGGATGATGACGCGTCGCCATCCATCGTGATCAGCGATACCACGGTGATCGAGGGCAACACGGGAACCGCGAGCGCCTCCTTCCTGGTCACGCTGTCCGCGGTGAGCGGCCAGACCGTAACGGTGTCGGCTCAGACCGCCAACCACACGGCCCTCGCCGGATCGGACTACGCCGCTACTGGCCCCACCACGCTCTCCTTCAGTCCGGGGGAGTTCAGCAAGGCCTTCTTGGTTCCGGTCCTGGGCGACACCGTGGTCGAGTCGAATGAATCGTTTTTCGTGAACCTGGCCTCGGGGACCAATGCGTCGATCAGTGATGCTCAGGGCCTTGGCGCCATCACCGACGACGACGCGAGGGTGCCCACCGTCTCTTTGACCTCGCCCGCCAGCCTCGCCACGGTCTCCGGCGCTACCTTGGGTGGGACGGTGGGGAGCGATGGAGGAGCCGCGATCACGGAACGCGTTGTCGTCTACTCGGTGACGAGTGCGAACCCAGATCCCGCTATTGGAGGGCCAGGGGTCACGAAATTGGTGGTCGCTGGGACTACCGTTGCTGAACATCTCGACGCGCGGAAACGTGCTGACCGGAGACGCCGTACTGATCGGTGGCTTCATCATCCAGGGGAGCGCCGCGCCGCAGGTGTTGATTACCGCCAAGGGTCCGTCATTGGGGCAGGCTCCTTTCAACGTGCCTGGGGCGCTCGCCGATACGACACTGGAGATCTACCAGGCGGGTGTGGCCCTTCCGATTGAAACCAATGACAACTGGGGCGAAGCAGCCAACGCCGCCGCCATCCAGGCGACCGGCAACGCTCCGAGCAGCGCCCTTGAGGCGGCCGTGCTCAGGACGCTGCTCCCGGGGGCCTACACCGCCATAGTCAGGGGGAAGAATGGCGCGGTCGGCGTCGGCCTCGTTGAGGTCTACGCCAAGTAGCGCAAAGGCTCCAGTGCGGCGGACGCACTTTCGAGCGGTCAGGTTATTTACTGACGGGCCCTTACGTGGCTGCGGCCGGCAGTTAAAGGGGACTTGGCGGGCTCGCCGCGTCGGGGACAAACGAGCGCAACGACTTTGCGCCGCAGGGGTTGCGGAGCAAGCGATTCGGAACGGGTTAAGCGTCGCACTACGTTCACGGACCTCGGATTTGCTTGGCTCATTGCTCCCCCTCGGCCCTGCTCGGGTCCTGGCCAAGTGAGCGAAGGCAAACCGTTTGGCCTGCCACCCGTCCTGTCGCACCCTTCCGGCTCAGAGTTCGGCGGGTTTGAATCCGTCGGAGTTCAGGACTTCGGCGAGGTTGTTGCCGAGACCAATCATGATGAAGCCCCTTCGTTCGCCCGCAGTGACC